>CAZJCO010000114.1:0-8577 GCA_964544375.1 uncultured Myxococcales bacterium | reverse complement strand
AGAGCAGGCCGTGCCCCTCGAGACCGAGCGCCTGCTTGAGGTACTCGAGTTCGGCTTCGCGCCATGGCAACGGCGCCGGTTGCTGGAACATTTCGTCATTCTCCAATTCGGCGACCACGTTTTCGTCTCGCGGGAACGGTTTGCCGTAGCCGTTCATGTGAAACAGTTTCTCGAAAGGTTGGCGCGGCCGCTGCCCACCGGCTTCCATTGATTCGGCCGGATAGCCGACCGTCTGCAGGAGAACGATTCGGCAGGCCTCGGGCATGCCGAGCGCCTGGCGAATAGCGTCGAGGTTCGGCGAGGCTAGGCAGCAGGTTCCGAGCCCCTGCTCGATTGCCATCAGCGTTGCCTGCGCGATGCCCTGCCCGCAGTCGACCTCACCGAGTCCCGGCTCCTTCAGTTGCTCGCGGATGCCGTCGAAGATCGGAATGAGTTGCTGTTCGAGCGCATCCTTCTTCCCCTCTCCGAAGCCGAGCGCACCGGCATCGAGCAATTCGCGCAGTCGATCGCTCTGCTCGTCGACCGCACTCGTGTCGAGAAACCAGATCAAAATGACCGGCGCCAATTTAAACTGAAAGCCGGCGATCGGCGCCGTGATGGCGTCGAGTACTTCTTTCGGCGCGCTGTCGCGAAACACCGCAACCGCGCGTAGGCTCTGCACGTTGCCCCAGTGAGAGGCCAGGCGTGCAGCCTCGAGCATGCGCTGGATCTTCTCGGGCTCGACCGGTCGGTACGGCCGTAGAAAACGGTACGAACGCCTCGATCCGATTGCCTTACGCAGTTCCATCGTTGTTACCTCCCTCTCCTTTACGGATCGATCCGCCTCACGCCTGGTCGACGATCTTTGCCCCGCCAAGCAGGCTCAAAATATCGTTGCAGCCGTCTTCGATCATCGAGGCGCGCGCATCGCGCAAAAGCTTCTCGACCGGGTACTCGCGGCTGAGCCCGTTGCCGCCGAAGGTCTGCAAGGCCTCGCTGGCCACCTCGAAGGCGGTGGTGGTCGAGAATACCTTGGACGCGATGGAGTACTGAACCATCGGCGGATTGACCGCATTGTACAGCGCCACCCGCCGGGACAGCGAGCGCGCGGCTTCGGTTTTGGTAAACATGCGGAACAGGCGCGCCTTGACGTTTTGATGTTGGCAGATCGCAACGCCGCCCTGGACGCGTTCCTTGGAATAGGCAATCGCGTGCTCGAGCGCCGCGCGCGCGAGGCCGACGAAGATCGACCCCATGCCCGCGTTGGCCCATGCCAACACCTGCTCGATGGCGAAACGGTATTCGTCGGGCCCCACGACCATCAAGTCGGCAGGGACGCGCACGTCGTCGAAGTAGATCTCTCCTTGGTTGAGCCCCCGCTGGCCGACCTTGTCGAGCGGCTTGCCGCGGGTGACCCCGGGCACGCGCAGCGGCACGATCGCTACGCCGCCTCGCTGCATCCCGCCTTCCGGTTCGATCGTGCAAAACAACGCCGCGACGTCGGCGATCGAACCGTTGGAGACCCAGGCGGCCTTCTGACCGTTGATGACGTAGTCGTCGCCGTCACGACGCGCGACGCAGTTGGGCTTGATGTTGCCGTCGGCGAACACCGGCTCGGTAAACGCCAGACTGTCCGATCCGTGATCCGGTTCGGTCACGGCCCAGCAGCCGATGTCCTTGTTGCCCGGCGCACAGAAACGATCGATCAGTTCCTGGCGCCCGGTGAGTACGGCGAAGCTGCGGTGGAAGTTGTACACGCCCAGACTAATCGCCAGACCGGCGTCACCCCAGCCGAATTCTTCCCACACCAGGTAGCGGAGCTTGGCCGCACGTGCCATTTCCTCAGGTGTCGTCGGCATCTCGGCCTCGAGCGCGTCGAGCCCAAGCTCGCGGTAGCGGTCGAACATGCCCCACAGCGGCGATCCGTCGGCAATGACCTCCTGCGGATCCGTCAATTTGTCCAACTGTTCACCGACCGGCCGCAGGACTTCGAGGGCAAAGCGGTGCGCCGTGTCGCGCACCGCGATTTCCTCTTCCGTCAGCCCGGTTTCGATGTCGACGATTGCCATAACGACCTCCTGACAGACGCAAGCACGTCTCCTCAGCCGCAAGGCATATCGGGCCGAAGAAGCTGAAACAACGCGCTCCCGGCGGTACCAGGAATCGTCGATTCGGTACTCGGTAGCCGGTGAGGAAGGCCACCCGCTACCGAAGTGGTCGGCGCGCCTCGCGGTCGCCGCCGGGAAACAGCGCACGCCTCACGCTGACCGGCAGATCGCCCCCGCCGGCAAGGTCCGGAGCGGCCTCGGGCTGGCCGAAACGATGCTCGATGGGCAGCACACCGGCCCACACGTCGAGCTCTAGATCCTCGGGTTCGTCGAGCGGTGGTCCCGTTCGAACCTTGGCCGAGGCGCTTTCGATCGCGAGTCGCAGGACCGAAGTCGCCCGCAGCTCTCGCCGGTTGGGCGCGCGCACCTCGTCCCAGCGGCCTCTCAGAACGCTTTCCGAGATCACAGCGAGGCCGCGGTCCTTCTCCTCGCCTTCGACCTTGGTCGCCGTACCGAACACGACCACCGAGCGATAGTTGACCGAATGGTGAAAGGCCGAGCGCGCCAGTACCAGGCCATCCACATGAGCGACCGTCAGACAGGCCGGAGCGCCGTCGGAAAGATGCCGCAACATGCGGCTGGCGGCCGAGCCGTGCAGGAAGATGTGATCGCCGTCTCTGCCGTACAAGGTCGGGATCACCAACGGCCGGCCGTCTGCCACGAAACCGACGTGGCAAAGAAAACCGGCATCTAGAATCCGGTAGATCGTCTCTTTGTCATAGAGCGCCCGATCGGGAACGCGGCGCACGCGGTTGCGCTCGGTATTTTCGAACTCCGTCACCGAACTTCCTCCTGCCATGGTTTCAGCCCGAGGAAGCTAGCACGAGCCCGCGCGGCAACAAGCGGGCGTTGCGACACCTGCGCGTTTTGTAGAAAGTCTCGGCCATGCCTTACCGCTCCCTTCTCGAAGTCTCCGAGCTTTTGGGCGCTCGGGCGCTCTCTCCGGTCGAGCTGACCGAGCAGATGCTCGAACGCATCGGCGCCGTCGACGGCGCGCTTCAAAGTTACGTTCGGGTCACGGCCGAGCAGGCGCGGCGGCAGGCCGCCGAGGCCGAGGCGGAGATCCAACGCGGCGAACTTCGCGGACCGCTTCACGGCATACCGTTGGCGGTCAAGGACTTGATGGC
Source organism: uncultured Myxococcales bacterium (assembly GCA_964544375.1). Classification (GTDB taxonomy): domain Bacteria; phylum Desulfobacterota; class Binatia; order UBA1149; family SPBQ01; genus CAZQYE01. The sequence continues at coordinate 5,363 of CAZJCO010000114.1, read as the reverse complement.
GACCGCGTCGGTTCCGACCGCCTGCGGTTCGCCGATGCTCGCCGACCGCATCCCGGACCATGACGCAGCGGTCTTGCGCAAGCTGCGCGCGGCCGGCGCGGTGATTCTCGGCAAGCTCGCGCTGACCGAGTTTGCGATGGGCGGTTACCATCCCGAAATGCAGGTACCGCGCAATCCTTGGGACCAGAGCCGCTGGGCCGGAGTCTCGTCGAGCGGATCGGGCGTCGCCACCGCCGCGGGGCTATGCTACGGCGCGCTCGGCACCGATACCGGCGGCTCGATCCGCTTTCCGTCGGCAGCCAACGGCGTGGTCGGGATCAAACCGACCTACGGGCGGGTAAGCGCTGCGGGAGTCTTCCCGCTGGCACCGTCCCTCGATCACGTGGGTCCGATGGCCCGCCGGGTAAGAGACGCGGCGGTCATTCTACAGGCCATCGCCGGCTACGACGGCGACGATGCCAACTCTCTGCAGGAGGTCGTGCCCGACTTTCTCGCACACGCGGACCGAGGAGCCGAGGGGCTGCGCATCGGCTTCGACGTCTCTTACTGGGAAGAAGGCGCCCATCCTGAGGTCTCGGCAGCCGTGGCCGCCGCGGTCGGGGAATTTGACCGCCTCGGAGCCAAACTCTTACCGGTAAGGATCACGGCAATCGCCGAGACCTGCGAGCACTGGTACCCACTGACGGCACTCGAAGCCGCCGAGGTGCATGCGCCGTACTTTCCCGCCCACGCCGATCGCTATGGTCCGGTATTCCGGCAGTTGCTCGAAGACGCCGCGTCTTACGGTGCTGCGGAGCGAGACAAAGCGCGCGAAGCGGCGCGCCGCGCCAAGGCGCTGCTCGAGGAAACCTTCGCCGAGGTGGACGTCCTCCTGTGTCCCTCGGCAGCACTGCCCGCGATGCCGCTCGAAGAAGCCCCGCCCGGCCTGGTGCTGCCGCCCGAGGTGATCGCCGCTTCGCTGCGCTTTACCGCACCCTTCAACTTCAGCGGTCACCCGACGATTTCGCTTCCCTGCGGCTTTTCTTCCGACGGGCTACCGCTCAGCCTGCAACTCGTCGGTCGCCACGGCGACGAAGCCACGATCATCGGTGCGGCCCACGCCTATGAAGAAGCGACTGCCTGGCACGAGCGGCATCCGCCAATATACGGGTAAGGCGGCGGCAAGTTGTAGAACACGGAGTGACCCATGAACCTCGATCCGGAATACCTCGCACAACTCAAGGCGACATTCGCCAAGACGATTCCGTTCGCCGAGCGAACCGGCGTCGAAATCGTCGAGATCGACGAGCGCTACGTCAAGATGCGCATGCCCTTCGAGCCCAACGTGAATCATGTCGGAATGATGTACGCCGGCGCGCTGTTCACGCTGGCCGAACTACCAGGTGGCGCGATCTTCGCCACCACCTTCGACGTCACGCGCTACTATCCGATCGTCAAAGACATGAAGATTCGTTTCCGCCGGCCGGCAATGACCGACATCACCGTCGAGGTGCGCGTATCGGCCGAGGAAGCCCGCGACATCGAAGAGCGCACCGAACGCGACGGCAAGGCCGATTTTTCTTGGGACTGCGAGCTACGCGACGAAACCGGCGAGGTCGTCGCAATCACCAAGAACCTGTACCAACTGCGCAAGATCGGGACCTGAGATACGAGCCCGCGGGCCGGTAGCGCCCGAGAGCGCCCGCGGCTAGGGTTCCTGCTCGTCGGCGGGTCGGGCGGCCCCGGCCGGCGAACAAGGGGCACAGAGAGGAGCTGCGCAACGCGTTTTACGGCTGGAAGATCGTCGCGGCGTCCTTCGTCATCCTGTTCGTCGCCGTCGGCGCCGGGCTTTACGTGCCGCCGGTGTTTCTCGTTCCGCTCGAACAACACTTCGGCTGGACGCGCGCCGCGATTGCCGGCGGCAGTGCGATCGCCGCGCTTCTGAGTGGGCTGACCTCACCGCTTGCCGGCATTTGGATCGACCGCTACGGCGCGCGCCGCGTGATGATCACGGGAAGTCTCACGATGGCCACGGCGTTCCTGCTGATCAGCAGCATGACCGCCCTGTGGCAGCTCTACCTCTACATGGCGCTGGCGGCCGTGGGCCTCACCTGCGTCGCATGGGTACCGAACCAGACGCTGATCTCGAACTGGTTCACCGTCAAGCGCGGCCTGGCGATGGGAGTTGCTCTGACCGGCATCGGTTTCGGCGGCATGGTAATGGCGCCGCTGGCAGCCAAGCTGATCGCCGTACTGGGCTGGCGCGGCGCGTACGTAGCGCTCGCGGCACTGGTAGCGGTGACTCTCGTCAGCATGGTCGCAGCGGTCGTGCGCGACCGACCGGCCGACCTCGGCCTGCTGCCCGACGGAATGGATCCGACTGCAGCACAAACGGAGGGAGCTTCGTCGCAGCAGACGCCGGGCCAGTCAGCAGCCGCGACAGAGGCAGCCTTTCCCGATGGCATCGAACTCGCCGATGCGCTGCGAACCGCAACCTTCTGGACGCTATCGGCCTGCCATTTTCTATGGGTCTTCGCCAACCTCTCAGTCATTCAGCATCTCGTCGCGTTTTTGCGAGACAGTGGATTCGACGAAGCACCGGCGGCGGCATCGCTCGGGGTGATGGTCGGTATCAGCGTCATCGGACGCGTCGTCTTCGGTTACCTTGCCGACCGCGTCACCAAGCGTCACATGATGAGTCTAACGCTTTTGCTCCATGCGCTGGCGACGCTTTGCCTGTTTCGTATCGGCTCGCCCCCGGCGCTCGCCGCCTTCGTCGTCCTATTCGGACTGGGCTTGGGGGGCTCGGCCGTGTTGGTTCCGTTGCTCGTCGGCGAGTACTTCGGCCTGCGCGCTTTCGGCAAGGTACTCGGTGTCATCATGATCTCGGCCACCGCCGGCGCGGCTCTCGGACCGGTGCTAACCGGTCGCATTTTCGATTTGTCGGGCTCCTACGATCCGGCGTGGACAATGCACGTCGTCGTATTCACCGCAGCCGCTCTGCTGATTCAGGCGCTGCGCCATCCGCTGGTCGGCACCCACGAGCCTTCCGTATGAGCACCTGCACCGGCCGAAGCGAAAACTTCGAAGAGTAACTACCAGGGAGAACTACGACCATCGACAGCGTTACGCTCAGTTGCACCCTAGCCACGGTCTTTGCCGCCACGTTCATTCACGCGAGCGTCGGTTTCGGCACCGCCCTAGTCGCCATGCCGCTGCTTACTTTGGTCGTCGGCCTTCCCGTGGCGACGCCGTTGGTCGCCCTCGTCATGCTGACGACGATTGCCGCGCTTCTCTGGGGCAGCCGCGAGCACGTCGATCTACAGGCGGCCTGGCAGCTCGTTCTCTCTTCGGCGGTCGGCATTCCCTTCGGCTTGCTGGTGGTGCGCTTCGCTCCAGATCGAGCCGTCAAAGCGCTGCTCGGAGTGGTACTGATCGGTTTCAGTCTCTACAACCTGACGCGCCCCAAACTGCCGATGATCCAAGGCCGCGGATGGGTCTTTCCCTTCGGCTTGGCAGCGGGACTTCTGGGCGGAGCCTACAATACGAACGGCCCGCCGGTAGTGCTCTACGGCGCCCTCAGACACTGGTCGCCCGAGCGTTTTCGCGGCACGCTTCAGGGGTTCTTCCTGCCCTCGGCAATTCTCATCTGCGCGGGGCACGCGATGGCGGGGTTCTGGTCCACGCGCGTGTTCGCGCTTTATGCCGCCTCTCTTCCGGCGATTGCGGTAGCGCTGTTTGCCGGCATCCAGGTCAACCGGCGCATTCCCACAGAACGCTTTGGTCGCATTCTCTACGGTGCGCTGATCTTACTGGGGGCGTTGCTCTTCTTCTGATTCTCGCTGAGCGTCGGCACGCCGGCAGCGGCTTCGGTGGCGGGGAGGGGGGGGCCTTGCGCGCAAGGCTCTCGTCTTTCGCAAACGCTGGCCCTTCGGGCCGATTTACCCGTCTTCGGCATCGAGGATCAGGCGCGCCGCGCGATCGGGATCCTGCATCGGGATGAAGTGGGTGTGCTCGGCGAGCAGGTGGTCGGTCGCGTCAGGAAATACGCTGGCGAGTTCTGACCAGGTCGGTGAGTAGGCGAAGTTCAAAATGTCGGTTGGCGTGCGCGGCTGCATTGCGCGGACCAACGTCACCGGCTGACCGATGCGCGCGGCATCGTCGTAAATGCCTGGGTTGCTGGCAGCGCTGGTGTAAATCGAGGCTTCGAATTCCGGCGGGCAGGCAAGCTCGAAGCCCTCACCGTCGGCCGCGGGCAGTAAGCCATGCCGGCAATAGTCGTCGAAGGCCTGCGGCACGAAAAACGAAAACGGCTCGCGGCCGGACAGGCGCTCGACGATCGCCTCGATCGAGTCGAAACCCTTGCGGCGCCGCGCCGACGGATGGTCTGCGGCAAGCCGTGCGGCACTAGCCGCAATTTCTTCGCTGTAATACTCGGGCGCCATGATCACCGGATCGATCAGGACCAGACGACGAAACAGCCGCGGCTGGCGTGCTGCCGCGGCAACCATCGCGTGGCCACCCATCGAGTGGCCCACGCCAACGCTGTCGCGCAGCTCGAGCTTGGTCAGCAGCTCGAGCAGGTCGCGGCCAAAGTCCACCCAGCTCTCGAAGGGGATCTTGTCGCTACGGCCGTGGCCGCGCTGATCGACCGCCAGGATATGACGGCGGCCGAGCCGGCGGACAACCTGATCCCAACAACGGGCGTGGAACCCGGTAGCGTGGGCGAGCACGATCGTCGGGTGTTCGCCGCGCAGTTCGGCATTCCATTCGAACACCGCAAGTTCGATTCCGTTGGCGGCAACCCGCAGTAGTCGTGGTTCCTTTGCGTTCGTCAACGTCATGCCGTCGGCTTCCTTCTCCTAACTACCCGGTGGTCGTGTCCGTGCCTGCCGTGGCACTCATCCGGCCTTTGCCGCGCTGACGTCGAGCGTGAGGCCGGTCTCGCGTTCGGAAACTTGCCACAGACGGTCGATCGCACTCTCGAGCCCAATGCGGCGCACGATCGGCCGCCGGACCGCGGCACCGAAGTTGACGAAGCGCGGCGCGTAAAGCTCGCCGCCTCTCGCGGCCGGATCCGTCGCCGCCCGGATCTGCGGCATCGCACGCTTTGCCGGCGTCATGCCGGCGCCAGCGAGGATATTCTCATAGGTTTCGCGATCAAACAAGTCTGGCAGTAGCGACAGGTAGACCGTTGGCGTTTCCCCAAGCTCAGCAACGGGCATCCCCTTGGGCATGCGCGACACAGACGTCATATTCACATACGTCTTGTCACGCGTCTGCGCGGAACCTGCACCCAGGCACTGGGCCGACCGGCCTTGCCGATGTCCCACCCGGCCTATCTGCTGAGAACCCCGCACGCCAAGCGCGAAGCCTGGCATGAT
>CAZJCO010000113.1:0-8657 GCA_964544375.1 uncultured Myxococcales bacterium | reverse complement strand
GGCTCCGGGGCGCGCGCTCGCAACCTGGTGTGGCGGCCGAGGCCGAAGCTCCTGATCGAAGCCGACGACGTCAGCGTCAGCGGCGTCGTCGGCACGATCAACGCCGACGTATCGGCCTCTTTTAACGCCGGCAAGCTTCGCGTGGGCGGGTCTTGGTTCCAAGACGTCCGATTCGGCGGCAAGTACTGGCGCGACAAACTACAGATGTCTACTGTCGGTCTACCGCTTTGGGATGGAGTGGTGACGCTGAGCGGTGCCTTCTATCCCAAGGAAGAGGGCCGGCTCGAGGCCGGAGGGATCATCGAAGACGTCGATGTGGCCGAACTGATGCGCAATCTGCTTCCCAATGTGTCCGTACAGCTGAGCGGTCGGGTGGACGCGTTGTTCGAGGGCGGTCGCGACAGCCGCGGAAACTGGGGAAGCGGCCGCGTCGGACTCCATCGCGGAAGCCTCGGGCCCGGCGGTCTGGTACGCGAAGTACTCGACGCGGTGGCACGCTACGCGCGCCACACGAGGATGCTCGATCCCGCCTTGGTCGCGACCTACGTCGAGGCCTTGTCCGAGAAGAAGCTTTCTTTCGATCGCCTGGCCCTGGATTTTCAGCTGCGCGAGGACGGCATCGTTGTTCGCGGGGTCACACTCAAGGCGCGCGACGTTTCGTTGCGCGCCGAGGGCCTGATCGACTCCGACCGCCGATTTGCCGGCTGGGGCACGCTCACCTTTTCTCCGACGCTGACCGACGCTTTGGTGCAGCGCCTGCGTGACCTGGCACCACTGGTCGGTGCCGACGCACGGCTGCGGATACCGATCAAATTCCGAGCCGAGGGCGGAGAACGCGTCCACACCGAGCCGGGCGATCCGTTTCTCGCCGCGCTCGACCGCGTCGCTCGTGGGGATCGTATCGGGCCCTTCGTCCCCCTGGCTCCGGAAGGTTCGATCGAGATGGACATGCCCTCGCTCGAAGAGCAGTTCGGTCGCTGACCGAGGCCGGCGCGCCAACGCATGAGTGGGCTCGCGATTACCCTGGCTCTGCTGGCCGCGCTTGCGGCCGCCGGATGGCGCTTGCTCAGGCGGCAGCGCTTGCGCCTGCGCCTGGCCGCCCTGCCGGCGGGATCGACGGAGACGGCGATGGGCGTTTCTTCTTTTTCCGAGATCGACGAGGAAATTCGGCGGCGCCGCTGCCTTTGCGGAGGTCGGCTCGATGTCATCGGCGAGGGCAGTGAGGTCGATGGCGAGCGGCGGCTGCGCCGCATCACCGTCGAATGTCGCCACTGCGAGCGACGAGATCCCTTGTACTTCGACGTGACCAGTATGTTCCACTGATGATGCCCGAGACGCAGCACCTGATACCGCCGCCGAAAGACGAGAGGCTCGGCTTGTGCCCACTGTTCGTTACGGTTCCACGCGAGGACGCCGTGTTGCTCAAGGTCCTGGTGGAGTCCTACGAAGGCATCGGCGTTGCGCGCACCCAGGACGGACACTTTGGCGAAGGCCGAGCGTTGGTCGTCCTCCTGCTGGTCGAAGATTTCCTCGATGTTGCTTGCGCAGCGATCGAATCGTTCCGCCGGATGCTCGATCTAGAATTGCTCGCGGCCGAGGAATCTCTACTCGAGCCGCTGCGCCGTGAATTGCTCAGCGGTGTTTGACGGCGGTCAGTCGTCGTTCGTCGTCGTACGGCGCCGGAAGACGAACGCAACCCCGATCGAGACGACGTAGAGGCCGAGCAGGGGGCCTGCCATCAAAACTTGCGAGGCGACGTCGGGGGGCGTCAGGACGGCCGCCAACACGAACGCGACGAGCACCGCATAGCGTCCGTAGCCGATCAGGGTACGGTGCGTGACCAGCCCCATGCGCGCCAGAAAGAACGTCGCCACCGGTAGTTCGAAGGTGATGCCGAACGCCAGCAGCATGCGCGCGCTGAAAGACAGGTACTCGCTGATACGAATTGCGGCGGCGACGCCGATGCGCTGGTATTCGCCGAGAAAAAACGGGAAGCCGAAGGGGAACACGACTTCGTAACAAAAAACGGCGCCGAACAAGAAAAACAGCGTTCCGGCGAAGACGAAGCCTCTGGCATAGCGCGCCTCGTTCTTCTTCAGCCCCGGGACTACAAACATCCAGGTTTGATGCAATAGGACCGGCAGCGCGAGGAACAAGGCAGCGATCAAACTTACCTTGAGCCGCGTAAAAAACGCTTCGGCAACTCCGGTGCCGATGAGTTCGGCGCCGGCGGTGCTGGCCTTGGCCGCCGCCGTCAACGGCGCGGTGAGAAAATCAAAAATGCGCTGGGTCTGTGGATAGCAGACGGCAAACGCGATTGCCGTCGCGACGATCGAGCGGAACAGCCGCTTACGCAGTTCGGCGAGATGTGCGGTCAGGGGGAGTTCGACGTCCTGCATCAGGCGTCGGGTTCTTTCGTTCGGGGAGCAGTTCCCGCGGGACCGGCCGGCGGCGTGTCCGGAGCGGCGGCTTCTTGTGAACCTGCGCCTTCATCCGAAGCGCTCGACTGGGCCGGCGCGGCCGCCCTCTCGACGGCTCGAACCGTTTCTTTGGCCTCGTCTTCGATCGCCGAACGCGCGTCGTCGAGTTCCGACGTGATATCGGCCGTCGCTCGGCGAAACTCGCCGAGCGCGCGACCGACTGACTGGGCCAATTCCGGCAGCTTCTTGGGGCCGAGCACCAACAGGGCGATGACCAGAATGACGATGAGTTCCGTGGGGCCGATACCGAACATCTCGTTGCTCGCAGGCTAACGCGAATCGTGCTCCAACGCACGCCGCGAGCGTTTGTGCGCTTGCGTTTGCCAGGGGATGGAAACGGTGCAAAAAGCGGAGCCCGCGATGCGCCAGACCGCCGTTGTAGTCGATCCGCGCTTCGAGCAGCACGATGCCGCGCCGGGCCATCCCGAGCGGCCGGCACGTTGCGCGACGCTTCGCTCGTTGATCGACGCGCATCCCTACGACGGCCTGCCGCGCGTCAGCCCGCGGCCGGCGACGGCCGAAGAAGTTCTGCGCGTGCATTCGCGCGAACACCTAGAGGTTCTCGAGCAATCCGCGGGCCGCCCTCATACCCGTTTCGACGCCGACACAGCGGCTTGCGCCGCGTCGTTCGATGTCGCGATGTTGGCGGCGGGCGGCGCGATCGAACTGGCCGACACGGTACTCGACGGAGGCGCCGACAACGGCGTCGCCCTGATCCGGCCTCCAGGGCACCACGCCGAACGGGACCGGCCGATGGGCTTTTGCCTGCTCAATAACGTCGCCATCGTCGCGCGTCATCTGACCGCCGCACGTGGTCTCGATCGCGTACTCATCGTCGACTGGGACGTCCATCACGGCAACGGTACGCAGCATTGCTTCGAGGATGCGAGCGATGTGCTCTATGCCTCTCTCCACCAGTATCCGTACTACCCCGGCACCGGTAGAGCCGACGAAATCGGCATCGCTGCGGGCGAAGGGTACACGGTTAACCTGCCGATGACCGCTGGCAGCGGTCCGGCAGAATACCTGGCTGCTTTCGAGCGCGTTATCCTGCCGGTGACGCGAGCGTTTCGGCCAGATTTCGTTTTGGTTTCGGCCGGCTTCGATGCGCACCGCGACGATCCCCTGGCGTCGATACGGCTCGACGAGGAAACCTTCGCCGCGATGACGGACGCCTTACTGGAAGTCGCCGACTCGAGCTGCCAAGGGCGCCTGGTGGCGCTGCTCGAAGGCGGCTATGAGTTAAACGCGCTCAGCGCATCGCTGGTTGCGGTTCTCGAGCAATTGGCGGCGCCGCAGCCCTTCGACGGCGGCCGTGAGGGAGAACTCTCGCGTTGGGGCGAGACCGTGCGTGCGTCGCTCTCTCGCCATTGGGATCTGTAACCCACAGGCCCGGCGCGCGCCGTCGCGCGGTTGCCCGACCGGAACTCTGGCCGCTCGGCTTCAGTCGGCCTCGGCCGGTTGAACGACCATCGTTTCGCTTCCGGAATCGGGGTCGACGCGCCACACCGGAGCGAATTCACGCGGCTCGGTGCCGCGCTTGAAGCACTCGAGGTAGGCGTTGAGGTTGTTCTCTCGCGCTCTCAATCCGCTGGCCGGATCGATGTTCACGCAGGCAATCCCTTCCGGCATGGCGAACTCTTTCACCGGCATGCCGGCCAAGGCTTTTTGCATGAAATCGAGCCAGATAGGGGCCGCGACCGCTCCGCCGGTCCCTTTGGGGCCGAGCGGCCGGTGGTCGTCGTAACCGATCCATACGGTCGCTAGCAAATCGGGTGTGAAGCCGACGAACCACGCGTCGTGCTGATCGTTTGTCGTTCCGGTCTTTCCCGCCACCGGCCGATTGAGCACCTTGGCCTTGCGTCCGGTGCCGTGCTGGACCACGCCTTCGAGGAGCGTCGTGATCAGATAGGCCGTCTGCGACGACATGATCTCGTTGTAACTCGGTACCCGCTGCTCGACGACGTTGCCCGCGGCATCTTCGATGCGGGTGATGAACAGAGGGTCCGCCTTCATGCCGGCGTTGGGAAAGGTCGAGTAAGCCGCCGTGAGCTCCAGCGGCGTGACTTCCGAGGTGCCCAATCCGACCGACAGGTTGCGTCCGATCGGCGAGTGGAAGCCGAAACGCTTGACGTAGTCGACCACGGTGCGGACGCCGAGATCCTGCACCACGCGAACGGTGACGACGTTGCGCGATTTCTCCAAGGCGCGACGCAGCGTGGTCGGTCCGTAGAACCGGCGGCTGTAATTTTGCGGCCGCCAGATGCGATCGTGGTCGACGAACTGAATCGGTGCGTCGAGCACCATGCTGGCCGGTGTGTAGCCGTTGTCGAGCGCCGCCGAGTAGATCAGCGGCTTGAACGCCGAGCCGGGCTGACGGTAGGCCTGCACGACGCGGTTGAACTGACTGCGCGCGAAGTCGTAGCCACCGACCATCGCACGGACCTTGCCGGTTGCCGGCTCCATGACGACCAGCGCACCGCTGACTTCCGGAGTCTGCGCCAGCGCCAGTCCCATCCCGTCTTCGCCTGCGACTGCCGTGACTTCGACGATGTCGCCGACCTCCAAACGTCGTTCGCCGGGGTCGACCTCCGGATGCCAGAGTAACTTGGAGACGTCGATCGCCGAGGTGTACGGCCCGAGGGCTACCTCGATTTCCTTCTGTGTGGTCACGCGCACGTTGGCCTTGATGACGATGGCTCGGTAGACGTGACCTTCCTCGAGCTGGCCGAGGTCGGTACGCTTGCGTTCCTCGGCGAGTTGTTGGCTCAGCTCCGCCGGCGACAGCCTGCTCAAGGGCCCCCAGTAGCCGAGACGACCGTCGAGCTTTTCGATCCCCTCGCGCAGCGACTCTTCCGCCCACTCCTGGAGGCGGGGATCCATCGCCGTGATCACGCGAAATCCGCGCAGATAAGGCGCGCGTTCGCCATAGCGGTCGGTCAGGTGCCGGCGGATGTACTCGATGTAGTAGGCACCGGCTTCCGCGCTACCGCTTTCGTGCTCCAGCACCGCTAGGCCGCGGCGGTAGGCGGCGCGGTAATCGCTCGCCGAAATCATGTTTTCGTCGAGCATGCGTCGCAGCACGTAGCGCTGCCGCGTGAGTGCACCGTCGGGATTGCGCGTCGGGGAATAGCGGCTCGGCGCCTTTGGCAGGCCCGCCAGCAACGCGGCTTCGGCCAGGTCGAGCGAAGAAACGGCCTTGCCGAAGTATGATCGCGCCGCCGCGCCGATACCGTAGTTGCCGTCGCCGAGATAAATCTGGTTGAGGTAGAGATAGAGAATCTGGTCTTTCGACAGCTCGTGTTCGAGCTTGAGCGAAAGCATCACTTCGCGCAGTTTGCGACGGTAGCTTCGCTCGGGCGAGAGCAGCAGCGCCTTGACCACCTGTTGCGTGATCGTGCTGCCTCCCTGGACGACGTCGCCCGCGCGCAGGTTGGCGATGAAGGCGCGCGCGATGCTGGTCAGGTCGATGCCGTGGTGACGGTAGAACTCGGCGTCCTCGGCGGCGACAAAGGCGTGACGGACGCCCGCCGGGATTTGGTCGATCGGTGTGAGGTAACGCTTTTCAAAATAGAACTCGCCGACCAAGGTCCCGTCTTCGGCGAACACTCGGGTGGCGACCGGGGGGTTGTAGTCGAGTAGCCTGTCGATCGGCGGTAGCTGGGTCCAGTACTGGTCGTAAAGGGTGTATCCCAGTGCCCCCGCGCCGGCGGCGAGCGCCAGCACGGCAAGTAGCAGTATCGATCCCAGCCGCCTCATCGACTTCCCTACCACCGGGCAAGGTAGCCATCCCACCGCCGGCGGTCAACACGGTACGGCACGCCCGCGCTTGGCTGGAAAGTCCCGCTTGTGTAGTTTCGCCGCATGGGCGACACGGATCCGTGCCGAGCGGCGGGGCGCTTGCTGGCCGATAGCCGAAGCGTCGTCGTACTCACCGGCGCGGGCATCTCGACCGAGTCGGGAATTCCGGACTTTCGCTCACCGGGCGGCGTGTGGGATCGTTACGATCCGAGTGAACTCACCTTCGATCGTTTTCGTGCGAGCGAGGAAACGCGCAGGCTGTACTGGCAGATCGCGGTCGAGTCCTATCCGCTGCTGCGCGACGCCCAGCCCAACGCCGCGCACGCGGCGGTGGTTGCCATCGAGCGCGCCGGGAAACTGCGCTGTCTGGTAACCCAAAACATCGACGGACTTCATCAGAAGGCCGGTAGCAATCCGCAAACGACGATCGAGATCCATGGAACCGCCTTGCGGGTGAACTGCATCGCCTGTGGTCTCGAACACGACCGCGAGCAGGTTCACCGCCGGGTTCTCGACGGAGATGCCGCTCCGCGATGCGACGGCTGTGGGGGGCCGCTCAAGCCGGCGACGATTTCTTTCGGACAGGCGATGCCGGCACACGCGACGGCTGCGGCCTTCTCTGCGGCCCAGGATTGCGATTTGATGATCGTCGTCGGCTCGTCTCTGGTCGTCTACCCGGCCGCCGGTATTCCCGAAGAGGCGGTTCGCTCCGGCGCGAAGTTGTTGATCGTCAACCGCGAGCCGACGCCTCAGGACGGCAGTGCCGCGGTCGTGGTCCACGGTGCGGCGGGCGAATCGATGTCGCACATCGTTGCCGCCGCCGGCCTCGACGCGGCGGCCGATCCTTCGACTCGGGAAGGCTCGTGAAGGTTCCGTATCTCGCTCTTGCCGACGATTTTGCCGAGGTCGCCGACCGCGTCATGCGGCGTTTCGAAGGCGTGTTGGAGCGTCAACAGTTCGTTCTCGGACCGGAGACCGCTGCGCTCGAGGCGGCGATCGCCGAGTACAGCGGCGCGCATCATGCGGTCGCGTGTTCCTCGGGTAGCGATGCACTCTACCTGGCAATGCTGGCGCTCGGCATCGGCGCCGGCGACGCCGTCATCGTCCCGGCGCTGACCTTTTTTGCCTCTGCCGGTGCGGTGGCTCGCGCCGGTGCGCGACCGATATTTGCCGACGTCGATCCGGCCGCTCTGACGATGGAGCGCGAGCAACTCGAGCAGAGCCTGAAGGAGAATTTCGAGCGGCGCGAAGGCGGCTACTTCTGCCGCCGAAGCGGTGCGCGCTTGGCGGCGGTGGTCGCCGTTCACCTGTACGGCCGGCCGGTCGACGTTGCCGGTCTGCGGCGTGCGTTGGCGCCGGTGAAGGTGGCGATCATCGAAGACGCGGCCCAAGCAATCGCCGCCGGACGGCCGGGCGCGATGGTCGGTGCGCTCGGAGATCTCGGCTGTTTTTCGTTCTACCCGACGAAAAATCTCGGCGGCGCCGGAGACGGGGGCGCCGTCACCACCGGTGACGGCGAGATTGCACGGCGTTTGCGTCGCCTGCGCGTTCACGGTGCCGATGACGGAGCGGACGAGTACTTCGACTGTGGCATCAACGCGCGACTGGGAGAACTCCAGGCGGCGTTCCTCAACGCCAAATTGGAACGGCTCGATGCGTGGACCGAGCGTCGCAGGCGTCTGGCCAGCGCGTATCGAGCGGGGCTCGCAGCGCTCGAACAACGCGGAGCGCTGTGGCTTCCCGAAGCGGTCGCTGGTCACGTCTATCACCAGTTCACCGTACGCGTGCCCGGCGGTAGCCTGGGCCTACGCCGGCAACTCGAAGCCGACGGGGTGGCGACCCGTGTGTTCTATCCGGTTCCGCTTCACCTGCAGCCCTGCTTCGGCGATCTCGGGCAGGGGCGTGGCAGTTTGCCGGAGTCTGAACGGGCGGTCGGCGAGATTCTTTCGCTTCCGATTTTCCCGGCCTTGTCCGAACAGCAGCAGCAATTTGTTTGCGATCGCCTCAGCGCCGCTCTGGGCGGCGGGGCCTAGCAGCCGCGTGAAGAAGGCAAGCGAGGCCAGTCCCTGGGTCCTAAGCGTTGCCGGCGCGGATCCGACGGCTAGCGCCGGCGTCTACGCCGACGTTCGCACGATCGAGGAACTCGGTGCGCGTCCGGCAGCCGTGGTAACGGCGATCACCGTGCAAACCGGCAACCGACTTCTCGAAGTGCGAGCGGTCGACGCTTCCTTGGTCAAGCGACAACTGGCGGCGACGCTGGCGAGCCTGCCGATCGCGGTTGTCAAGTGTGGCCTGCTGCCGCGGCCGGCGACCGTGCGTGCGGGGGCCGGCGCGCTTGCGGCCAGCCCCGCGGCGGTGGGGGGCGGTTCCGGTTTG
>CAZJCO010000112.1:0-8695 GCA_964544375.1 uncultured Myxococcales bacterium | reverse complement strand
CGCGCCGCCACCGAGCTGTTCGGCTGTAACTTCTTCGCCAGTGGCGGCTTTGACCAGCGGCGGGGCGCCGAGGAAAAACGTTCCCTGCTCCCGCACGATGATCGTTTGTTCGCACATCGCCGGCACGTAGGCGCCGCCCGCGGTGCAAGAGCCGAGGACCACCGCCAACTGCGGAATGCCGGCCGCCGACATGCTGGCCTGGTTGTAGAAGATGCGGCCGAAATGGAAGCGGTCGGGAAACACTTCATCCTGCATTGGCAGGAAGGCGCCGCCCGAGTCGACCAGGTAAACCGTCGGCAGGCCGTTTGCCAGCGCGATCTCTTGGGCGCGTACGTGCTTCTTGACGGTCATCGGAAAGTACGTTCCGCCCTTTACGGTAGCGTCGTTGGCGACGATCATTGCGCGGCGTCCGCCGACCGTAGCGATGCCCGTGACGATGCCGGCGGCCGGTGCCTGATCGTCGTACAACCCGTAGGCGGCAAGGGGGGAGAGTTCTAGGAAAGGCGAGCCGTGATCGATGAGACGCTCGATACGATCGCGAACCAGCAATTTGCCGCGACTGGTATGCAACTGTCGGGCGCGCTCGGGACCGCCGAGGCGAGCTTGGGCGAGCCGCTCGCGCAGTTCGGCGACCATCGCCTGCGTCCGCTCGGCATTGGCGCGAAACTCCGGCGATCCGCACCGAATCTGGCTGCGCAGTCGTTTCACCTGCCGTCCTCCAGCCGGCCGAGCAGGTCGAGCAGTGAGTGTTCGTCGGTATAACGGTGCGTTTGCCAGCCCAACCGTCGCGCGGCCTTGAGGTTTTGGCCGATGTCGTCGACGAAGAAGATTTCTTCGTGCGCCACGTCAAGACGCTGCCGCGTGATTTCGTAAATTCGTCGTTCGGGTTTCCGCGTGCCGACCTCGCTCGAATCGACGACCACGTCGAACAGAGCCTCGGCGTCGATCAGTTCGTTCCAGCCGGCGCGCCACTCGCGCACGTTGTTCGTGAGCAGGGCGGTCGGCAGTCGCCGTCGGAGTCGGGCGATGGCCCCGATCAGCCGCGGGCGCATGCGCGAACGTACCGTCATCGGTTCCGGCGTACCCATGAAAGCCGACGCCTGCTCGTCGGAAACCCGAGCACCGGCCTCGAGCAGACCCGCGCGCAGGCTCGCGACGAAATCGCCGAGTGCGATCTCGCCGCGTTCGAGCCGGGCCCAAGGCCCCTGGTTTCCGAACACGGTATCGCGCAGGGTCTTCCAGCGCTCGGGCGACAGGCCGAGGCTCGTGCCGAACGCCGCAACGTCGGTTGGGCCTCCCTCCATGAGGACACCACCGAAGTCGAACACGGCGGCACGCACGCGGGCGGGCTCGATGAGGTGAGCGTGGTTCATCAGCGGGTCTGGCGGATCTTCACAGAAAACCCGCATCCATGCTAGCGGCTAGCGGTACCTGCTGCCGCATCGGCCTCGCGCCAAGCGACCGCTGGCGCGGCGCCGGGAGCTTCAGTAGCCCAGTAGCGGTGCGCTACGCTGGAAGATCCAGACGACTCCGGCGGCGATGACCGCAGTCGTGAGTAGCAGGCGGGCGCCGCGCCCGTAGCTTTGCCGCAAGAGCAATCGGAGCAGGGGCAAGCTCGCGCAGACGACCACGAGTTGTCCGGCCTCGACCCCGAGATTGAACGCGACCAGCGGAACCGCGAGCTGCCCCGACGGGATCCCCGCGCTGCGCAAGATACCGGCGAAACCGAATCCGTGGATCAGGCCGAAGGCGAAGGTCAGCGGCCAGCGATGGTCCTTCTTTTCGATCAGGCCGCTGGCCGCGACCCAGACGATGCTCACGGCAATGCCTACCTCGACCGGCTCTGGTGGCAGGGTGACGATGCCGAGCGCCGCGAGGCTCAGCGTGATGCTGTGCGCGATGGTGAAGGCCGAGACGATGCCGGCGATGCGCCAGACGGTTCCACCCGGCAGGAACAAGGCGAGCAAGAACAGGAGGTGGTCGTATCCGCTCCAGATGTGTTCGACCCCGAGCACGAAGAACTCGCGGAAGCTCGGCGACTGCTCGCCGGATCGTTGGCCGACGATCAGGGTGCGATTGCCCGGCGTGAAAACGTAACTAGCGGTAGTCTCGCCGATTGCGACCGAGACGATGTTTTGGAAGTCGGCGACAGCGGCATCGAAGGGGTGAAAATCGACGCGCAAGTCCTCGATCGCCGCTGGACAGCGATAGGCCAGCAGGACCGTCAGATCGTTGTTTCGATCGGGTCCGAGAAGGTCGACGATCGATGGCCGACAGGCCTTGCCGTTGCTCTCCAGCCGCAGGCTGCTGCGCAGCCAGGCCAGCAGGGTCGATTCGCTGCGCGCGACGTCGTCGTGTGTCCAACCGACGCTGGCATCCGACGGCGCGCCCGGGATCAGATGGACTGCGAACTTTAGTCGGTAGGAAACCGTATCGTCGTGAACCTTGACTTCGGAGTAGCTGATTCGGCCGAGGTGCGCATGCGCGTGAACCGCTGGAAAAGCAACGAGGACCGCTATCAGCAGCGGCATTCCGCCTCGCGGAAGACGTCGTACGGGGAAGTTGCGCATCAGAAGAAGACGCTTGTGCGCCTCGCGAGACCTCGTCGCAGCATCGCTTGGATGGCGTCTTTGACGCGCAGCACCTTGGCGCCGACGATTTCGTCTTCGTCGTCGGCGTTGCCTTCGAAGAGCATCGGTTCGCCGAACTCGATGTTGTAACGTACGGGTAGTGGCAGCATGCCGAGCGGCCCGAGCCATGGCCAGGTCAGGGTGATGGGAAAGGCCGGCATCCCCAACAGCTTTCCCAGCGACTCCAGATTGGCGATCGCCGGTGCTTGCTCCTCGGAACCGACGACCGCAAAGGGCACGATCGGGGTATCGGTTTCGAGCGCCAGGCGCATGAACCCGAGGCCGAATTCCTGCAGCTGGTAGGCGTCGGCGTAGATCTTGTTCATTCCACGGATGCCCTCGGGAAATGCCATGACGCACTCGCCGTGACGCAACATATCGACGCAGGTCTGCGGCGTCCCGATCGAGCTGCCGATGCGGTCGACGAGGACGCTCATCCAGGGCAGGGTGCCGAGCCAGTACTCGCCCATACCGCGCGCGAGCCTGGGCGGCTCGGCTTCGAGCACCATTGCCGTCATGATCATGAGACCGTCGAACGCCACCTGTCCGGCATGATTGCCGATCAGCAACACCGCGCCTTTCGGAATTCGCTCTGCTCCGCGCACTCGACAACGGAAATAGTGGCGGTAGAGCAGAGCCGCTGGCAGTAGGAAGCGTTTGAAGGTTTCGGGATCGAAGCCCCAGGGGTCGTATCCGTAGGAGTTCAACTGTACCGGAATCCGTTCGACGCGCCGGTCGAGTTCCGGGACCAGGGCCGAGAGCAGCGGCAGGCGATCCCGTGCGTCGGTAGCCAGGCGTCCGACTGCAGATAACAGGTCGCTACCGTTCATCGGGCCACGCTCGCAAAGGCGTCCTCGAGCGAGTAGTGCGGACGGAAGCCGGTCGCTTCTCGGAAACGCTGGCCGCAGACCGTGCAGGGGTACTTGATGAAGTCGATTGCCGCCGGCGGAAATTGGTAGATGTTGAAGCGGAACAGTTGTGAGATCAGCAGATGGGCGATCGGTTCGGGTACCGACAGCCGGCGCCGGCCGGCCGCGCGAATCGCCGTTTTCAGGGGTACCGCGCCGGGACCGGCGACGTTGAACGCGCCGCGCAGGCGGTGCTCGAGGGCGAGCGCGATGCTTTCGGTCAAGTCGTCCTCGTGCATGAACTGCATCATCGGGTTGAAGCCGCTGACCGTGGGGATCAACTCGAACCTGAGGTAGTTGCCGATTGCGCTGTGGACGTAGTGGCCAAGCGTGTTGACGGGCCGCAGGACGGCCGTCGTCACTTCCGGATAGCGCCACAGAAACTGTCCCACCAACCCTTCGACTTCGGCCAGGTCTCGCATTTCCGGAAAGGTGCGCGAAACGTTCAACGGGTGATCCTCACGCACGTAGCGCGGATTGTCGGGCAACGCGCCGTAGACGTAAGCGCTCGACAGCACCACCAGCTGCTTGACTCCATATTCCACGCAGTTTCTGAGGAGACGCCGGGTGCCTTCCACGTTGACCTCGTGGCGCACGCGGGGGTCGGTACGAAAGTGCCGAACGAAAGCCAGGTGAACGACCGCTTCGGGTTGTTCGACGCGAAAGATGTTCTCGAAGCTGCGCTTGCGCAAGTCGAGTACCTGGACCGCGACGTTGTTGGGTGCGCCACGCCAGGCGACACGATCGACGCCGGTCACTTGCCAGCTCTCGGCCAAGCGCTTGGCAAGAAGGCGGCCCTGGCCGCCGGCGATTCCGGTGATCAGCAACTTCTTCATGAAAGGATCGCGCGGCCGAATCCGCTCCTTTCTATGCCACGCTGCCCGCTGGTGCGCAATGACGCCGGGTCGCCTGCTTGGCAAGGCCGCGCTGCCGCGGTCCCGGTCGCCGCGGCCGTGTGATTCGCGAGCGGGCTCTGTCATAATCCGCGCGCCCGTGCGAAGGCTGGAAAAACGATTGGTTGCGGGATCGCTCGTCGGTACAGGCGTGGGAGACGGACTCGGCTCTTGGGTCCAGGGCTTGAGCCCAACGGCGGTGTGCCGTCGTTATCCTAGCTCGTCGGCGCTCGCCGCGTTGCGTGTCGGAAGCTTTGGCGCAGCCACCGAAATGACGGCGGCGATGGCTGCATCGCTCGCCGAGTTTCCGGATTTCAACGGTGCCGATCTCGCGCGACGCCTGCTCGACGAGTGCACGCCGACACGCGGCTACGGCAAGGGCACGCGCGAAGCGATTGAACGCCTGCGCGCCGGTACGCCCTGGCGCGAGGCGGGGGCGGCGCACGCCGGCCGCGTTTCGTTCGGCAACGGTGCTGCCACCCGCGCCGCGCCGATCGGCTTGGTCTTTTGGAACGACGCCGACTCGTTGCGTTGGGTGGCCGAAGAGCAGTCGCTCGTGACCCACGCGCACTCGCTCGCGTGCGAGGGAGCCGTGCTGCAAGCGTATGCGGTCGCCCTGGCCTTGGCGACCGGCGGTCGTGGCGTCGACCGCAGCGGGTTCCTTCTCGAGCTGGGCGCTCAGACCGAACTCCGCGAATACCGCTCTCGGCTGGAAACGGCAGCCCGCTTGGTCGCCCGTGGAACCACGCAGGAACGATTGGTGGCTCGGCTCGGCAACGGCCGGACCGCGCTCGGCTCGGTCGTGACTGCGGCGACGTGTTTCGCGCTCTACCCCGACGACTTCCGGGACGCTGTTTGCTTTGCGCTTTCTCTCGGTGGCAACGCCAACGCGATTGCCGCGATGACGGGAGCGATTGCCGGCGCGCACCTCGGAGTGGACGCGATTCCTGCCGCTTGGCGCGAGCAGCTCGCGACCTGTCCGCTGGCGCCGGCCACCGCCGAGCAACTCGCGCGGCGGCTTACTGCGGTCGCCGCCTGAGGCGCGACGCGTGCAAACAAGCGCGCGTCGCCCGGACTTACACGGGTAGGTCTTTGTTGGGTACCGGCCGCTTGTCCGAATAGTTGTAGAAACCGAGTCCGCTCTTGCGGCCGAGATTGCCTTGCTCGACCAGCCGGTCGAGCAGCGGGGTCGAGGCCATGTAGTCCTGGCCGAAGCTCTCGAACAAGTTGCTGGCCATCGCCTGCACGATGTCGAGGCCGATATAGTCGGCCAGAGCGAGCGGTCCCATCGGATGGTTTGCGCCCAGGTGCATCGCCGTGTCGATGCCGGCGACGTCTGCGAGGCCCGCTTCGAGGCAGCGAATCGCATCTACCATGTAGGGGGTGAGCAAGCGGTTGACGATGAATCCGGTGGCGTCGCGTACGAGCACCGGCGTCTTGCCGATACGCTCGATGAAGGCGACTGCTTCGGCCGTGACCGCGGCGTCGGTAGCTTGGGTCGGCACGACTTCGACCAGCTTCATCAGCTGCGCCGGATTGAAGAAGTGCAAACCGATGAAGCGATCGGCGCGACCGCAGGCGTCGGCCATGTCTCCGATGCGCAAGGTCGACGTGTTGCTGGCGATGATCGCTTCGGGCTTCATCACCTGCGCGGCATCGGAGAAGTGGCGCCGCTTGACGTCGAGGTCTTCTACCACCGACTCGACCAGCAAGTCGGCATCGGCCGCCGCCGAAAGATCGTCGGTGAAGCGAATCCGGCCAATCACTTGCTCGGCGTGCTCTTGTTCGATCTTTCCCTTGCCGACCTGGCGGTCCAAATTCTTCTCGATGCCCGCGCGGGCCTTGTCGGCCGGGCCGGGCGTGGCTTTGATGAGCACGACGTCGATGCCGGCCGTAGCAGCAGCTTCGGCGATGCCGCTGCCCATTTGGCCGCCACCGAGAACTGCCAACTTCTCGATCGCCATGATTCTTTCTGTTGCCTCCCTTTTTTCGGTTCGTCGCCGGTACGCTAAGCGGTCCGTTCCTGTCAGCCGTTGACGGCAAAGATCGGGAACCAGCCGAGCTTGCCGTGCCGGTATTCCTCGAACATCTGCGGGACCTCGTCAAAGGCGAACACGTGCTCGTCGACCGGCGGCAGCCAGCCGTGTTCTTCGGCAAAGGCGACGGAATCGAGCCCCTGTTGATAGCGCGCATAGTGCGTGTGGACGTGCTGATGGCGCGCGATACACTCGCTGGCACGGACGATGTCGATCATCATACCTTCCTTCCAGCCGGCGGTGGCGATTACGCCCTCGCGGGCCAGCGCCTTGAGCGTGCCGCGAAGTACCGGCGCGCCCACGTAGTCGAGGAAGATGTTGACCATTCGGCCACCGGTGAGTTCGGCTACCTTGGCGAGGAAGCCTTTCTCGGCAGCCAGATACTTGTTGGTGAAGTCCTCGTCTTTGCGGAAGCGTTTCTTGTCGTAGTAGAGGTCGAGGAACTCGCGGCGATCGACCGCACGCAGGCCGAGGCTCTCGATGGTGGCCAGGCGTTCGTCGGTCGATGCGATTTGGGTCGCCTCGCAACCGTAGTGTTTGGCCAGCGCCAGCTCGCCGAGGCAGACGCCGCCGCCCCAGCCCCATACCTGCGGTGTGGGCAGTTCGTCTTCGCCGACCAGAAGGCGCAGCACGCCGTAGGCCAGTTCCCAGTTCGACCAAGCCGTGACGTAACGCAGCGAGAACGCGGCCCAACGCTCGAGGGCGTAGCGGCTGTCGGCCGGTAGCGGGATCAGTTGGTGCTGATCGAACTTGGTCGTCTTGGCGAGCATGCCGATCGATCCCGGCGTGTCGTAACCGAAGATGCGGCGCGGGTAACCGAATTCGTCGGGGTCGCCGTTGCAGAACAGAATTGCTGTGTTTCCCTTAGCGACGGTGGTTACCTCGCTGCCACAGCGATCGACGCGAACCACGCCGGCATTGCCGATGACGACCTTTTCTTCCTTGCGAGCGAGGCAGATGTCGATCGGACGCCGGTCGAGAGCGTGCCCCATGTTCCCTTCCATGCAGCCGAAGAGCGGCGTGACGAGCGCCTCTTGCGGTCCGATATCGTCGAGTTCGAAGACTTCGCGAACGAGTTGCGTTCGCTGGGGCGGCGCGCCCTTCTCGCCGGCGTACAGCACCCAGGCGTCTGCTTTGATCGTCATGGTTTGCGGCTCCTGTTCGGTTCGAAAGCGAAGTTCTCGCTAAGCCCGGTTGGCGTTTTCGAAGGGATTGGCAGCCTCGACGTGCAAGGACGCGCCGGGCGGGGCGAAAAACGGCGACAAGCTAGCCGAGCCCTGCGCCGAAGACAACCCGGCAAGGCGAGCCCGGCCACTGCGGGCTCGGGCGATGACGTTGCGCTGCGTCATCGCCCCTGTTAACTTCACCCTTTATTCTTTTTGGACCGCCCTGCTAGCCGTAAGTACGAAGGATGATGAAGCTCGAACTCGATGGTTTGTCCTATCCAGATCTCTACCGTTCCTCCTCGCTGACCGCTCTAGACGAGCGTTTTCAGCGTTTCCTGTCCGAGCAGGACGCTGAGCTGGCGGCGCGTTTTTCGGCCTACCGCGAAGGTGCCGACTGCTCGCCGGTCGAAGAAAGCGAGCTGCTGATTGCCGCCGCCCGGCACCTGTCGAAGTTCCTCGCCGGATTTTTCGGCGTTTCGGCCGAGGCCGCGAGGCTGCGCGAGCGCATCTTGGGCTACGGCCCGATCTGGCGATTCAAGAAGGAGTTTCCAGGCAAGCGAGCCAAGCGCGTCAAGCAAGACGAACTGGCCGCCTTCGATGCCCGAGCTTTCGACGAGGCGGCCGGCGCGCTAGCGGCCTGGCGGCTTTCCCAGCCCGAGGCTCCGGCCGACCAGGAGGCCGCATTCGCCGAAGTCGTACTGAGGGCGCTCGACGCTACCGCCGACCCCGCCGAGGCCGGGCGACTCTCGGCTAGCCTGCGCGAGGTATTGGCGGGCGTGTGGAGTGGGCCCGACGAACCCGCAGCCTATCTCGAAGAATTCGTGCGTGCCGTGGCCTGCTGGTGCCGCGTGCGGGCCGAGCAGCCTTCTGCTGCGAGCGAGTGGGCATGCTTCAAGACGCCGAGACCGGTTGATTTTCAGAAGCTGGTTGCTTACCAGCGAACCCGGTCCGATTTCCCCGAGTTCATGGAGGGGCCGGCCGAAGGCCGGCGCCGGCGCGACGGCTTCACGCTCACCGACCGCCGCTACAGCGAGAAGCAGGGTATTGCGGCAGTCCTCGCCC
>CAZJCO010000111.1:0-8732 GCA_964544375.1 uncultured Myxococcales bacterium | reverse complement strand
TCGGGATAGATAGAGCAGCGGGTGGCGCGCACCGTTATCCTGGCGAACCTCGAAATGTAGATGCGGCCGGGTGGCGCGACCCGTCGCTCCAACGATCGCGATGCGTTGGCCTCGTCGGACATAGCCACCCTTGCGAACCAGGTTTTTGTCGTTGTGCGCGTACACCGTCGTGAAGGTATCGTCGTGTTCGACGATTATCACGTTGCCGTAGCCGCTCAAGCGATCGCTGAAAATGACGTGGCCAGCGCGCGCCGCGGTCACGCTGCTCCCACGTGGTGCCGCGATATCGATCCCGTCGTGATGTCCGCGCGCCCGCTTGCCAAAGCGCGAGCTGATTCGACCTCGGACCGGCCAGGAAAATCCGCTACCGGAGAGCGCGCTCGATTGGCCCTTTGAGGGGGTTTTGGCCGGCGGTCGCGGACTGGCTGCACGCGGAGTGATGATGGTCACGGGCAACTGCCGGTGGGCACCCGGAATGAATAGCCGTTGCCCAGCTTGGATCTTGTACGGCGGCCCGACGTGGTTGATCCGTGCCAGCTTGCGATACTCGATCGCGTAGGCTTTGCCGATGCGGTAGAGGTTCTCCCCCGGCCGCACGGTGTGCATAATGCCCGTCGCGCAGCCGGCAACGGCCAGCGCAACGCAGAGTAGAGCGGAGCGACGTGCCATCTACTTCTTGATCAGGAAAGACCAAGCCGACGTGCCGCTGACTACCGCAGCCGTCACCACACTGCCGGCAATCAACACGCCGAAGACCGAAGCAATCATATACTGGCGGAAGCCGAAGCCGAGAAGATAGGCGCCGAGCGCGCCCGAGTAGACACCCGAACCGGGTAGTGGCACACCGATGAACAACGCTAGCCCGAGAGTACCCCAGCGTTCGACGTAAGGATGGAGGCGATCACGCGCCTGGCCAACGACGCGCTGATAGATTCCATCGATCCATTCAACGCGCAGGAAGATATGGATTCCTCGATCGAGGAAAAGCCATACCACCGGAGCCAGCGCGATATTCGCGATGAGACACACGGCGACCGTCGCCGGAGCACTGATCGCCGTATCGTAAAACCCGTATGGAATCGACGCCCGCAACTCGAACGCCGGCATGAACGTAATTAGCACTAATGTAAGCAAGCTTCGCAGCACCGCCGCCGCCTCCATTCCCCCGCATCGCCAATCGCCGCGGCTTCACGGCATGCCGGCGTTTTCTTACTGTCGTCTGTCGGAACCCGGCCACTCGACGTCGAGCGAGCCGAGCCAATCCATCGTCGAATAGTTCGTCAGATCCAGATGCAGTGGCGTAACCGAGATCTCTCCACGCTCGATCGCCGCGAAATCGGTACCCTGCGCATCCTCGAAGCCGAGTTCTACGCCTCCGATCCAGTAGTACTTGCGACCGCGCGGGTCGGTCTTCTCAATGATCGCATCCCCGTAGCGTCGCTTTCCCTGCCGCGTCACCGCGTAACGCGTCGGACGCGCGCCCTCGGGTACGTTGACGTTCAAGAGAGTATCCGGCGGTAGACCGACACTGCGCAGGCTCTTGACCAGCGCCGAAACAAAAGTGGCCGCGGCGCCGTACTCGAAGGCGGCACGTCCCACCTGTGAGACGGCTACTGCAGGAATTCCCAGCAAAACCGCCTCCATCGCTGCCGACACCGTCCCCGAATAGGTGATATCGTCGCCGAGGTTGGCGCCCCGGTTGATTCCGGAAACCACCAGCCAGGGCCGTTCCGATAGCAGGCCGTTGACCGCCAGGTTGACGCAGTCGGTAGGGGTGCCGTCAACCGCAAACCAAGCGTCGCGCAGCAAATCCGCACGCAGCGGACGGTCGAGCGAGAGCGCATGGCTGACGGCCGAACGTTCGCGGTCCGGCGCAACCACCACGACCCGGTCGATTTCGGCCAACGCCGAGACTAGTCGCGTCAAGCCTTCCGATTGTATCCCGTCGTCATTGCAAGCCAGAATCATCCGAATCCTTTCGATCATCCCGCCTCGACGGGTGGACGTCAAACCGCACCCCGTCCCACGCTGCTGCCGACGGCAGCCCGCCGGAGCACTGCGGTTAAGACGATCGGCGTAGGAAAACTGACAATAGTCCTAACCCGATTAGTTAGTTATCTATCTTTCCTCACCTGCTCGATGAGATTTCCTTGACAACCCGGGTCTCGGTTCAGTATATTCCGCACGCCCCAGCTCTCCAGTGGAGAAAAGCCAGATGTCCCCCACGCGCGAAGGCCCAGTAGAAGTAGTAGGAGAATCTTCCAACGGAATGGTCGAGGCGATGCGGCGCGCGTTACTCGGCGCGACGCAACGCCTTGGAACTCTCGATTGTTGCGAAGCTGAGATCCTCTCGCAAACCGTTCGACGGGATACTCAGCGTTGCTACCAAATCACGCTCTCGGTAACGCGGCGCCAGTCCCAGCGGGGGGCCTGAGCCAGAGCGACAAGTTCGAATTCCAACCAGCCAGGCAGCAACGACGACGGGCCCAACCACCAACGGTTGGACCCGTCTCTTTTTTTGGAAATGGTCGGGGCGACTGGATTTGAACCAGCGACCACTCACACCCCAAGCGAGTGCGCTACCAGGCTGCGCCACGCCCCGTATGACAAGGGAGAGTAACGACGCATGGGCCGCAAGGCAACCGGCTTACCGTTCGGGCTTAGAAATCGTAGGCAGTCTCTCCGTGGGCCGACAAATCCAAACCGGTTCGCTCCTCCTCTTCCGTGACCCTGAGGCCAACGCTGGCCTCGACGAGCCAAACCAGAACCGTCGTCACCACAAAAGAGTAAACCGCCGTGCCGAGGACGCTCAACGCCTGCGCGCCGAGTTGCCCCAAACTGCCACTCTCGAGCAGGCCCGCGCTACCGCCGATGGCGCTGGCCGCAAAGATCCCGGTGGCCAGGGCGCCCCAGGCTCCACCGACTCCGTGCACACCGAAGGCGTCTAAGGCATCATCGTAGCCAAGTCTGGTCTTGAGCATTATGCCACCGTAACAGAGGACCCCGGCACCGGCGCCGATCACGATGGCAGCGCCAGGACCGACGAAGCCGCAGGCCGGCGTGATCGCGACCAACCCGGCAACGGCCCCCGAAGCAGCACCGAGAACGCTTGCCGTGCCGCGATGTACGGTTTCCGCCAGAGCCCAGGAAAGCGTCGCTGCTGCGGCCGCGAGGTGGGTTACGACAAACGCATTGGCGGCGGAACCGTTGGCTGCCAGAGCACTACCGGCGTTGAAACCGAACCAGCCGAACCAAAGCAATCCCGCCCCCAATATGGTCAGGCCCAAGTTGTGCGGCTTTATCGCTTGGTAGGGGTAGCCGATGCGGCGGCCGAGGATCAGGACAAAGGCCAACGCAGCGATACCGGAGTTGATATGCACGACCGTACCGCCGGCAAAATCCAACGCACCGATTCCCTCGGGCCCCATCCATCCTCCCGGCCCCCAGACCCAGTGACACACCGGATCGTAGACCAGCGTGGCCCATAGCAGCAGGAAAAGAACGTAGGCCCGAAACTTGATACGCTCGGCAAAGGCTCCGCTGATGAGAGCCGGCGTAATGATCGCGAACATCCCCTGGAACACCATGAAGACGCTGTGCGGGATCGTTGCGTCCGGCGAAGCAGGAGCCGCGCCGACGCCGTTGAGCATGAAATAGTCGAGCCCGCCGATAAATCGGTTGCCTGGAGCGAAAGCCAAAGAGTAGCCGACGACTGCCCACTGGATGGTCATCAACCCCATCGCAAAGAAGCTGTGCATCAGAGTCGAGAGCAGGTTCTTGGTCCGCACCATGCCCCCGTAGAACAGGGCCAGCCCGGGGGTCATCAGCAGCACCAGAGCCGACGACACGAGCATCCAGGTGGTATCGCCGCTATCGATCGCACCGTCGGCAGCGAAAGCCGCCTGCGGCAGCATGGCGAGCAGCCCCAGCAACATCGGCAAGCAAAATGAACGAAACGGCATTGGTCCCCTCCCCGGTCTATCGGCACGCGGGCGCCGCGAGCAAACAGCAAAACGATCGCGCACAAGGCAGAGAGCAAGCCATGTGCCAGGATATCGCCGGCTGCTACCAGTGTTTTTCAGGCAAAGGAGTCGCCTCGAGCGCCTAATCGGACGGCAGTGCCGCGTGATTGGGCATCCCACGCTTCGTCATACCCATACCAAACGGCATACGCTCGGGCATGATCCGCCACGTCCAGAGTCGGTCGAGCAATCGCAGGCGACGCAAGTAGGGTAAGGCACCCGCTTAGCAATACGGCCTAAGATACTAAATAAACGGTATTTTTTCTTCGGCCACCTGATTCGCTCACTGGCACGTAGCCTGCACCACATGGCCGCATGATGGGCGAGCAGACCAGACTGGACCCGCCTGCCGTAGAGTCGGTGACGGGACAAATACGAGTGTCCGCTATCGGCGCGGGCGAACTCGCGCTCATGCGCGCGGTTCTCGAAGATGCGATCGACTGCTACTTAGGTCGAGCAAGACGACGCAGGATTCACGCGCGAATCCTCGAGCGGGAAGCGGAATACTGGATCCGCATAGAAGACTGGGAAGCCCCGTTCTCGTTCAACAACGTCTGCGAAGCACTCGGGCTCGACCCGACCTGGACACGTCAGGCGCTAACGCGGCTCAAGTTCGACCGCCACGCACGTCGTCAGGCTCGCCGCCTGCGCGTCGCCGGATAAACCTTGGAGGCGAGAACGCGCTTAGCTCAAGCAGTCGCGAAGCTCGAGTAGACCCTCGCGGATCCGCAGCAACTCTCGCTGTTGTCCCTTCGAGGGGGCCCCGCCTTCGTGTGTCTCGCCCTCGGATCGCAACTGCTTGCGTGCTCCCTCGATCGTAAAACGCCGATCGTGGAGCAGATCCTTGATCCGCATCAGTAGTTCGACGTCCTTGCGGCGGTAGAGACGGTGGCGCGAGCGCGTCTTGCCGGGACGCACCATGCGAAACTCGGTCTCCCAATAGCGCAAGACGTATGGCTTCACGCCCACGATCCGTGCTACTTCGCCGATTTTGAAGTACAGCTTCTCTTCCGGAATCTGCCCCAACCCAGCTTCAACCACCGGCCACCTCCTGCTTCTTGCTGCGTCCTCTACTGCGCCGCATTGATCGTGCGCTTGAGCACTTGGCTCGGTTTGAAGGTTAGCACACGACGCCCCGAAATGATGATCTCGTCACCAGTCTGAGGGTTTCGTCCTTTGCGCGGCCGCTTGTCGTTGATCACAAAGTTGCCGAACCCGGAAATCTTTACCTTCTCCCCGGCTTCCAGGCGGCCTTTGATCACCTCGAAGATCGACTCGACGACGTCGGCCGCCTCCTTCTTCGAAAAGCCCACTCTCTCGTAAATTCGTTCGACGATGTCCGCCTTCGTCATAGCACTCCCCCGGGCACTCCTTCGTACGCAAATAGCCTAGCGTTTTCGAAAGGTTGTTCAAGCCCTTCTTTGCACGCCCAGGCGTTGGGTCAAATGCGCGACCACTCCTTCGTGAAGCTCCGCGATTTCGGCATCGGTCAGGGTATGGTCCGATGCACGGTACTGAATCGAAAAACTGAGCGCGCGCTGGCCCTCTGGAACCCCCGGGCCGCGGTACTCGTCGAAGACGCGGACGTCTTCGATACGGGTTTCGGCGAGGCCGACCACCGCACCAACGACGTCTCCGGCCAGGATCCCCGAGGGGACGATCAGGGAAACGTCGCGACTGGCAGCGGGGAACCGGTCGATCCGTCGGAATCGCACCTGTCGCGTTGTCAGCGCCACAAACGGCGCGATCGCGAGTTCGAACAAGCAGACTTCGGCCGGCATCCCCCAGCGTTCGGCAACATCCGGATGAATCATGCCGACACGCAGCAGCTCTTGCCCCGCAAGTTCCGCGCTCGCTGTCATCGCCGGATGCCAGCCGCGGGCGTCGCAACAGGATCGCCACGGCAGATCCGACCGCAGTCCGACGCAAGACAAGATCGTCTCGACAACGCCCTTGCCGTCAAAAAAGCTGACCGGTCCGGCATCCCCCGGCCCTCGTGCTCGTCGCGGTCCGAACAGGACACCGGCGGCCGATTCCTGTTCGCCGGCCGAGGAGAACGTACGGCCGATGGCAAACAAATCGATCACCCGCGCCCCGTTGCGCCAATTGTATGCGGCCGCGTCGAGCAACCCCGGAAGCAGGCTTCGCCGGAGCTGGCTGGCGTCGCTGCGCAGCGGATTTGCCACCGCTACAGGGTTGCCGCTCGCATCGTCCAATCCGGGATACAGATCGTTGGTTTCGCTCGAGGCGAAGGCGAGCGTCACCGTTTCGCACAGACCGAGCGCGGCGAGGCACTGCCGAAAGTCTCGGCGCAGTTCTTCGAGCCGAGAAGGTTCGGTCGCCGTAAGCACAATCGACGGGGCCCGCGCTTCGATCGTTTCATAACCGCGCACGCGCGCGACCTCCTCGATGAGATCTACTTCGCGTGTCAGATCATGGCGCCACGACGGTGGCCGAACGGACAATTCGCCCTCGTCACCATCCACCAAAGCGCCTAGGCGCTGAAGAATTCCGTCGCACTCCCGGCCGTCGACCTCGGCGCCGAGCAGACGAGATACCCGCGGGGGCCTGAGCTTGATCGATTGTCGTTCGCGCGGCCCCTCGCCGGCGGTCGAACTGGCAGTAACGACGCCCCCGCCTAGCTGCGTCAGCAGCTTCCCTGCACGCAGCAACGCCTGCTCGACACCGTCGGGATCTACTCCACGCTCGAAGCGATAGGACGACTCCGACACCAACCCGAGTCGCCGCGAGGTTCGCCTTACGGATGCCGGATCAAACATCGCGCTCTCGAGGAAGACGTTTGTCGTAGCTTCGTCGACCGCCGTTCGAAGCCCGCCCATCACGCCGGCAATCGCCACCGAGCTATGCTCGTCGTCGATCACCAGGTCACCGGCCGTTAGCTCACGCTGCTGGGAATCGAGCGTTTCGATCGTCGCCGCCGCGTCCAATCGGCGTACGAACACCGCAGGACCTTGCAAACGATCACGATCGAAGGCGTGCAACGGTTGGCCGTACTCGAGCAAGACGTAGTTCGTCACGTCGACCACGTTACTGATCGGCCGCAGTCCGGCCGCCGCCAAACGCCCGGCCACCCACGCCGGACAAGGCCCGACGCGCAGCCCCTCGATCTCGAGCCCGCGGTACATCGGGCAACCGTCCCGACTTTCGATTCGCACCGGGATGCTACCCGCAGCAGGCATTTCCGATCGCTCGCGCATCGCCTCGCTCGGCTCCAGATCGAACAGTGCGATCACCTCACGGGCGATGCCGCGCATACTGAGGCAGTCGCCGCGGTTCGGGGTGATGCCGATTTCGAGCACCGGCTCGGAAATGCCTAGAACCTCGCCCGCCGGGGTTCCCGGAGCCGGAGCGTCCGACAGGATGAGGATACCGCTCGGATCTTCGTACACGCCCAACTCCGAGGCGGAGCACAGCATGCCGCGCGACTCGATTCCTCGAATCTTGGCCTTTTTGATCTTCGAGCCGTCCGGCAATACCGCCCCGGGTCTGGCCAACACCACCGAGTCCCCGGTGCTCATGTTGCTCGCACCGCAAACGATCGATACTTGCCCCGCCCCGTAGTCGACGGTGCAAAGGCTCAGCCGGTCGGCGTTTGGATGCTTGCCTACTTCGACCAGCCGAGCCACCATAAGATGCTCGAGCAGCTGCGCGGGCGCACGGTGAATCTCTTCGACTTCGAGCCCGGCCAAGGTCAACCGTTCGGCCAACGCCTCAACCGCGGGCAGTTGCGCTACGAAGTCACCAAGCCACGAAAGGGGAACTTTCACCGCGCCTCGCCTCTCAGAACTGCCGCAGAAATCGAAGGTCGTTGGAGTAGAATAGTCGAATATCGTCGATGCCGTAGCGAAGCATGGCGATGCGTTCGACCCCAAGCCCGAAGGCGAATCCGCTGACCGCCTCCGCATCGTAGCCGACGTTTTCGAATACCGTCGGGTCGACCATGCCCGCACCGAGAATCTCGAGCCACCCGGTTCCCTTGCAAACGCGGCAACTATCGCCGCCATGACCGTTGCCCGCAGAGCAAATCACACAACCGATGTCTACTTCCGCACTCGGCTCGGTGAAGGGAAAGTAACTCGGACGGAAACGCACCGGAGCGTCGGCAGAAAACATTCGACGCAGGAATGTCGTCAGAACGTACTTCAAATGACCGAACGTAATCCCCGCACCAACCATCAAGCCTTCAACTTGGTGAAACATGGGAGAGTGCGTGACGTCGTCGTCGTGACGGTAAACCGCGCCGGGTGCGATGATCATCAGCGGTGGACGCTGCTGTTCCATCACTCGGATCTGCACCGGCGATGTGTGCGTCCTCAGCAAGCGGCCGTCGGCGAGGAAAAAAGTATCCTGCATGTCCCGCGCCGGATGGTCGGCCGGAATGTTGAGCGCTTCGAAGTTGTGGTAGTCGTCTTCGATGTCCGGCCCTTCGGCGATCCGGAATCCGAGTTCGCGAAAGACCGCACAGATTTCCTCGTTGGTCTCCCGCAGCGGATGTCGATGCCCGGCCGGGCGACCGTAGCCCGGAAGCGTCACGTCGACCCACTGCGACTCGAGCAGCGTGCGCCGCTCTTGGCTGGCCAACTCCTCGGCCCGCCTCGTAATCGCCTGCTGCAGCCCGGCTTTACTACGATTGGTCAGCTTGGCCGCGACCCGGGGGCTCGTGGGGGGGGCATCGCGCGCAGCCCCGCA
>CAZJCO010000110.1:0-8760 GCA_964544375.1 uncultured Myxococcales bacterium | reverse complement strand
GGGGGCCGAGCCGGCTCCCGCCCAGCGGCGGCAGCGAGCGCCGGGCCCGAGCCTGAGCGCCGGAGGCACGCAGGGAGAGGAATGTGAGGGCGGCGCTGGCGCCGGCGAGGACCACGAACGAAACCGCGATCGTTACGCCCCGCCGCGCGCTGTTGCCTCCTCTGCTTGCAGCCGTCATAACCGTCGTCGGCGCGGGCTACGCGCCCCGCTGATGTTCACGTCCGCGGCGCCAAGCACATGTCCGGCAAGCAAACAACCGAATCGACGAACGCAGAACAAGCAGCGCTGAAACGCGAACTCACGGTTATGATATCCGATCTGAACGAGGTGCGCATGCGGCTCGACGGCCTTCTGCGACGAATATCCGATTCCGAGCGACTCGCGGCCCGCCGCAGCGAGGTTGCCGCTCGTTTGGACAGGATTCGTGAAAGGATTCTTACGCGCCTGACCGACGTCACTTGATTCGCCTCTTCTGGAAACACTTTTTCGCCCTGCTGCTGCTGGCCGTTGCCGTGGCCGAGTGGACCTGCGTCGCCTGGCTGTTGGTCTATCTCGGTGACCTGCACATCTCGCTTCTGTCGCATGCGATGGCGGTACTGCTGATCTACCTGCTAAACCGCCGGATTCTGGCGCGGGCTCCAGCGCCGCTCGGATTCCGGCGCACGCTGCGCGTCGCCTATACGAGGTTCGCCTTCTCTTCCTTGTTCGGGTTCCTTCTTCTGTTGCTGGTTGCCGCGAGCTGGAGCGTTGCCAGGGCAGGCTTGCATGTTGCCGGGTTCGCCGAGACCCTGGGCGCCGTCGATACGCTCGGACGGGTGGCGCGTGCGCTGGCGACGGGTGGACTACTGCTGGTCGCCGGTTCGATGGCCTACGCCTACGCGATCGGCGCCGGCAGACTGTGGATCAACCGGTTCGAGGCGGTCGTCCGGCATTTGCCGCAGTCGATGGACGGCCTGCGCGTCGTTCAGATCAGCGACGTACACGCCGGACCGTTCTTGCCGCTCGAACAGCTGGCGGATTACGTCGAACGGATCAACCGTCTCGAAGCCGATCTCATCGTCATCACCGGGGACCTGACCGACTCTCTCGATTATGCGGCGAGCGCGTTTGCCGTGCTCGCGCGGTTGCGTGCGCGCTTGGGCGTCTACGCGATTCTCGGCAACCATGACGCCGCTGCCGGAGCCGACGGCGTTGCCGCTGAGTTGTCCCGGGCCGGCGGCGTCCGCTTGTTGCAAGACGAGATTGCCGAGGTTGGCGGCGGTGCCGAGCGCTTGTTCCTGATCGGCTTGCGCGATCGCGGCATCGACTGGGCCAGGGGGATTCGCTCTTGTTCGGTATTGACCGAACTCGCCGGCTGCGTGCCGCCGGAGAGCCCGCTGATCGTCCTTTCGCACCGGCCGGACCTGTTCGAGCAGGCCAGCCGCGTGGGCGCCTCGTTGATGCTCTCCGGCCACACCCACGGCGGGCAACTGGCGATTCCGCTTGCCGCCCGACGCACCGCCAGTCTGGCGCGTTTCATGACGCCCTACCCGCGCGGTACTTACCACGACGGCGGCTGCACGCTGCACGTGAACCTCGGGCTCGGAATGACCGGCCAGCCGGTACGGCTGGCCACCCCGCGGGAGATTTCCGTCATCGAATTGCGCTCGGAGCAAGGCCCGCGTAGCTAAAGGACAGATGGCCGAGTCAGCGAAACACGATTGGACGGTCGAGCAGGCGCGTGAGATTCACGAGCTGCCCCTGCTCGACCTGGTCTACCGCGCGCAAGGCATACACCGCCGCTACCACGATCCGGGCCAAGTGCAGCTTTGCTCCCTGCTCTCGATCAAGACCGGGGCCTGCCCCGAAGACTGCGCCTACTGCCCGCAGAGCGGCCGCTATCGGGCGAAAGTCGAAATCGACCGGCTGCTCGCCGTCAACTACGTTCTCGATCGCGCGCGCGCTGCGCGCGATGCCGGGGCGACGCGCTTTTGCATGGGCGCCGCCTGGCGCGAGGTGAGCGACGGCGAGGACTTCGACGCGGTTCTCGACATGGTTCGCGGGGTGCGCGCGCTGGACATGGAAGCGTGCATGACGCTGGGGATGTTGACCGACAGCCAGGCCGAGCGCCTGGCCGATGCGGGTCTGACGGCTTACAACCACAACCTCGACACCTCACGAGAGTACTACGACAGCATCATTACCACGCGCACCTACGACGACCGGCTGGCGACCATCGCGCGCGTGCGCAAAGCCGGCATCAATCTGTGCTGCGGCGGTATCATCGGCATGGGCGAGTCGCTCGACGATCGCTGCGCGATGCTGGTCGAGTTGGCCAACCTGTCCGAGGTTCCCGAAAGCGTGCCGATCAACGCCCTGGTTGCCGTCGAGGGCACGCCGTTGGCCGAACGGCAGCCGGTTCACCCGTTCGAGACCGTGCGAATGGTCGCGACGGCGCGCTTGATGATGCCGCCCTCGGTCGTGCGGCTGTCGGCCGGCCGCAGCGGGTTGAGCGAAGAAGCCCAAGCGCTGTGTTTTCTCGCCGGCGCCAATTCCATTTTCTACGGGGATCGTCTGCTGACGACCGGCAATCCCGATACCGACAGCGACCTTCAGTTGCTCCGGCGTCTTGGCGTGACGCCCCAACCGCTGCCGAGTGTGCGCGGTAGCAACGCCGCCTGACGTCGGCCGCCGCGAGTCGGCTCAGCCGGTGCGGGCGATAAAACGCTCGGCAAACTGCTCGAGATAGGCCCGCTTCTGCTCGATCGTGGAACTCGGTCCGAGCGCAAACACGAAGGGATAGCTCACGGTGCCACTGGCACCGGCGTCTTCTAGGCGGCGAAAGACCTCGTGGCTCGGCGGATCGAGCAGCGGGACGATGGTTTCGAAGGCTGCATCGCTTCGACCAGCCTCGGCGCGTAGCACGCGAAGCTGCTCCAGCGTAGCCGCCGCATCGTCGATCGTCTGCCCGGCGCCGATCCAGCCGTCTCCCAAGCGCGCCGCCCGGCGTAGGGCCGCCTTGCTCATGCCGCCGATGTGAATCGGAATCGGCTGCCGTGGCACCGGACACATCTGCACTCGGGGGAAGTCGAAAAAGCGCCCGTGGTGTTCGACCATCTCGCCGCTCCAGAGCTTGCGCAGAACCTCGATCGCTTCGTCGAAGCGGCGGCCGCGCGTGTCGAAGTTGACGCCGAGCAACGCGAACTCCTCGCGCATCCATCCGGATCCGGCGCCGAGAACCAAGCGGCCGTCGCAAAACGAAGCGACGCTGGAAGTCGCCTTGGCGACTTCCAGCGGATGGCGCAGCGGCAGAATGTAGACGTTGGTGACGAACCGCAGCTTGCTGGTCACCGCCGCCAGGCGCGAAATCGTCGACCAGCATTCGGGCCAGGCGGTCTCGGAAGAAAACGAGGGCGGCTTGCCGTCGGCCGAGTAAGGATAGCGCGAGTCGATGTGCTCGAAGTGCAGCAGGTGGTCGGACACCATCACACCATCGAATCCGAGCTCTTCGCAGATCTCGACGACTTCGCTCAGTTGATCGGCTTCGGTGCAGAAGGTCGACTGCCAAAATTGCATGGTCACCCCGTCGTCAAGCCACGGCCCTTTTGGCGGCCACAGGCTTCTTGCCGCTCCACAGCGAAACCGTAAGGCTCTCCCTCCGGCGCTGTCCGCGGGTATCGAGATGCTGCACGGAGACGGCGCCGAGACCGGCCGCTTTGCACCACCCGCGAATTTCTTGATCGCTGAACCCGAGTCGGCGGTGCGCGTAGTCGTCGCGCAGAAACCGCAGCTGGTGCGGCGCAAAGTCGATGACCAACAATCGGCCACCGGGCCGCAGCAGGCGGGCCGCTTCCGTGAGAGCGGCACGCGGATCGTCGAGGAAATGAAGGACGTGATGCACCGTAACGACGTCGGCCGACGCGTCGGGCAGCGGAACCGCGTAAAGATCGCCCTGACGTACCTGGCAGTTGCTTAGCCCGAGTTCGTCGAGGCGTGCTCGAGCGACGTCGAGCATCTCGTGACTTTCGTCGATGCCGATTCCCCGCTCGATCCTACTGGCCAACAGCTGCAAGACGCGACCGGTACCGGTGCCCAAATCGACGAAAGTTCCCAGAGGGCCGTCGCCAAGGCTTTCGACGATCGCCGTCTCGACCGCGGCCTCGCCGACGTAGAGCTGACGGATCCTGTCCCAGCGCCGAGCGTTCTCGCGAAAATACTCTGCCGCACGCGCGGCGCGCTCTTGTCGAATGTCGTCGAGGCGGGCGATATCGCTTGCCGGCTCTCCTTGCTCGGCATCGAGCAAGGCCAGCAAGGTGCGGGCAAGCCGGGCGCCCTCGCCGCTGTCGGCCAAGCGGTAGAAGGTCCAGACCCCCTCGGGGCTACGCTCGAGCATGCCGGCATCGCACAAGAGTCGAAGATGCCGGCTAACCCGCGGCTGGCTCTGACACAGCACCCGCGTGAGTTCGCTTACCGTCAGCTCGCAGCGGCTCAGAACATTCAGCAGGCGAAGTCTCGTCGGTTCGGCGGCCGCTTTGAGCCCTGCCAGAAGCGTCTCCATTGCTCAGTAGCGATAATGGTCCGGTTTGTACGGCCCCTCGACCGTCACGCCGATGTATTCCGCCTGCTGCTTGCTCAGTTCGGTGAGCGCGGCGCCGATTTTCTTCAGATGCAGGCGCGCGACCTTCTCATCGAGTTTCTTTGGCAAGACGTAGACTTTCTTGTCGTAGTCACCCGGGCGCTGCCAAAGTTCCATCTGGGCGAGCACCTGATTGGTGAACGAGTTCGACATCACGAAGCTCGGGTGTCCTGTGGCGCATCCGAGGTTTACCAGCCGTCCCTCGGCCAGCAGGATGATGCGCTTGCCGTCGGGAAAGATGATGTGGTCGACCTGGGGCTTGATGTTCTCCCACTGGTACTGGCGCAGGCTGGCAACGTCGATTTCGCTGTCGAAGTGACCGATGTTGCATACGATCGCCTGATCCTTCATGCGCGTCATATGGTCGTGGCCGATCACATGGTAGTTGCCGGTCGCCGTGACGAAGAGGTCGGCCTTGTCGGCGGCCTCGTCCATGGTGACGACGCGGTAGCCCTCCATCGTCGCCTGCAGCGCGCAGATCGGGTCGACTTCGGTAACCCAGACGGTGCAGCCGAGTCCACGCAGCGCCTGCACGCATCCCTTGCCGACATCGCCGTAGCCGCAGACGACGGCGATCTTGCCGGCAATCATGACGTCGGTCGCCCGTTTGATTCCATCGACCAGCGACTCGCGGCAGCCGTACAGGTTGTCGAACTTGCTCTTGGTTACCGAGTCATTGACGTTGATGGCGGGGAACGGAAGAAGCCCCTTCGCCTCCATGTGGTAGAGGCGGTGCACGCCGGTCGTCGTCTCTTCGGTGACGCCGCCGATGTTCGCTTGGATTCGGGAGTACCAGCTGTCGTCCTCGGCCAGCTTGCGGCGAATGCTGGCGAATAGAACCGTCTCTTCTTCGCTTTCAGGATTGTCGAGCAGCGAGGGGTCCTTTTCGGCCCGGGCGCCGAGCGTGACGAGCAGGGTGGCGTCTCCGCCGTCGTCGAGAATCAGGTTCGGGGTGCCGCCGTCGCTCCATTCCATGATCCGATGCGTAAAGTTCCAGTACTCCTCGAGGCTCTCTCCTTTGTAGGCGAACACCGGCACTCCGGTCTCGGCGATGGCGGCCGCGGCGTGATCCTGGGTCGAGAAGATGTTGCAGGAGGCCCAGCGCACGTCGGCGCCCAGCGCCGTGAGCGTTTCGATCAGTACGGCGGTTTGGATCGTCATGTGCAGCGACCCGGCAATGCGCGCTCCCGCCAGCGGTTTGGCCGCCGCGTACTCTTCACGCAGTGCCATCAATCCGGGCATTTCGGTCTCGGCAATACGGATTTCCTTGCGGCCCCAGGCGGCCAGTTCCATGTCGGCTACGCGGAATTCTTGTTCCAATGCTTTGGCGGTATCGGCGCTCATCGTGATCGGCTCCTTAGGCCCGCGGCATACCCGCGAGGCTCTTTAGATTGAGATCCAGATATAACGATATCTTTATGTCCCAGCAAGGGCTCGCCCCTCTCCGCCCGCCGGCGCGGGCGCGTCGGTGCGCGTCGCGGCTGGTCAGAAGCCGCCTGTAGTGCTACTTTCTGGCCGGCTGCCGAGGCGGCGGCCCTGCTGAATTGAGCAACGGCCTTTAGGAAGAAAACGCTTGCCGCGCCTCCCATCGCAACGGCACGGCGGAGGGGACACAAGATGAACAACTGGTCACGCTACGTTGCAATCCTAGTCGCCGGTACAATCGCTGCGCTGCTGCCCTGCAAATCCTCGCTTGCTCAGAATGCGCAAGTCTCGAGCGCAAGCTCGGAAATCGAAGACATCACGGTTACCGCTCAGAAGCGCGAAGAGACCGTGCAGTCGGCGCCGCTGTCCATCACGGCGCTGACCGGTGGAATGATCGACGAGCAAGGCATTGACTCGCTGGCCGACATTTCTGAGTTCACTCCCAATCTGAACATTCACACGAACACCGGTGGGAACAGCGGTGTTTCGATCAACATGCGCGGTGCGATGACCTCCGACCCGATCGTCACGCTGGAACCCACGGTCGGCGTTTACGTCGACGGCGCCTATGTCGCCAAATCGGCCGGATCGTTGTTCGACATGGTCGACCTCGAACGCATCGAAGTACTGCGCGGCCCCCAGGGGACGCTCTACGGTCGCAATACCGTCGGTGGGGCGATCAATATCATCAGCAAGAAGCCGACCGACGAACTCAGCAGCAAGACCTTGATCGACGGAGGCAACTTCCGTAGCTTCGTCGGTCGCAGCACGCTCAATCTGCCGATCCTCGGCGACTCGGCGGGCATTGGCACCCTCAATGCGCGTACGACGCTTTCCTATCAATTCCGCGAGGGCTTCGTCGAGAATACCTCGGATGGTAGCGAGGATCTCGACGATCTCGATCGCATGGCAGCACGGGGGGCGCTTCGCTGGCAACCTTCCGACGCCGTAACCGTCGACTACGCTTTCGACTACCACCGCTCACGCGAAGAGCCGAGCGCCTTTCAGCTTACGGCGATCCGCCCCGGCTCTCCGGTGTCGTTCCTGCCCGGCTTCTCTTCTTATATTCGCAAGCGTCGGGCCGACCGGATCGGAAACAACAAACTGATCTATGGTGAGTTGCCGCCGCGTAGCGACAAGCGCTTGATTGCCAACAATCTGGACGTGCGTGGCCACAGCCTCACGGCATCCGCCGATCTCGGGGAGGCCGGCCCTCTCGGTACGCTCACGCTGAAGTCGATCAGTAGTTTTCGCAGTACCGACGAACTCGGCAACCAGGACCTCGACGGCTCGCCGATCAACGTCGCGCAGTTTGCGCTGAAGGTCGGTTATCGAACCTGGAGCGAGGAGTTGCAGCTGGTCGGCGTCACCGATGACGCCCGCATCAACTACGTGCTTGGGCTCTACTACTACGGCGAGAAGGGAAACGAGAAAAACAATCAGGTGTTTTTCGGCGGTGGCTCGATTTTCGACTCGAACAACAAGTTCGACAATTACTCGATCGCCCCCTTCGGCCAAGCGACCTGGAACCCGCCCGTACTAGAAGATCGGCTCAGTGTGACCACCGGTCTGCGCTACACCTACGAGAAAAAGAAACAGACGCGCAATTACGACTGCGTTTTCATTGCCGACCAGAACAACCCGGGAGCCAACGTCTGCGACTTCGTGCCGGACATCGTCGACCTCGAAGCCGATAAATCCTTCGACAACCTCTCGCCGATGGGGAACGTCTCGTACCAATTCACCGACCAATTCCTCGGTTATGCGCGCGTCAGCCGCGGCTTCAAGAGCGGCGGCTTCAACGGCCGTGCCGATACCGCGGCGTCTTTCCTCGATCCCTACACCGAGGAGACACTCACGGCTTACGAGGCCGGCTTCAAGTCCGACTGGCTGGATAACCGGTTGCGCGTGAACGCGACAGGATTTTTCAGCGACTACAGCGACCTGCAGGTTTCGGTCTTCGAGCCGGGCCCGGGCGGCGGAACCGTTAGCAAAGTGCAGAACGCAGCCAACGCCGAGATCTGGGGCGCTGAACTCGAGGTCGTCGCCCTTCCCCTACCCGGCATCGATATGCGCCTGTCCTACGCCTTCCTCGATCCGACCTACAAGGAGTTCTGCAATACCCGTGATCCCAACACGGGCGTCTGCACCGAGGAAATCTCGGACACCGCCAAGTTCGTGCTGAGTCCCGACCACTCGGCCTCGCTCGGCCTTGGCTACACGGCGCCGCCCAGCGACCGCGGGACGTTTTCCGTACGGCTCGACGCCTACTGGCAGGACGCCGTCTACTTCCTGGTCAAGGACAACTACCAGAATAACCAGGGCGGCTACGTTCTCCTCAACGGGCGCATCGGCCTGGCCGATATTCCCACGGAAAACGGCAGTATCGATATTGCCATGTGGATGCGAAATATTTTCGATACGAACTATCGCGAGTTTGGCATCGACTTTGGCGAGGCCTTTGGCTACTCGGGCAACATCTACGGCGATCCGCGTACGCTGGGCGTCGAGATGGTTTGGAAGTGGGCCAAGCTCTGATCTAGCGCAAAACCTGACGGCGGAACTCACGGACGATCGGCAGCCGGTTGAGCCAGGCCGAGGCGTCCGCTCGCGAGTCATCATGACGGCTCGGCCGGCCGGCAAAGCCCTTGGGGATCTGGCTGAAACAAACCCGCGGACTCGTCGGGTCTGCTCGATGTAGGGCGTCTCACTGGCCGCCG
>CAZJCO010000109.1:0-8760 GCA_964544375.1 uncultured Myxococcales bacterium | reverse complement strand
GACGTCTTTCGAGCGGGCCAATGCGGCGAGCAAACACCGCCTCGATCAGCTGTTCCTTCGAGCCGAAGTGGTAGTTGACCGCGGCCAGATTGACCCCAGCCTCGGCAGTTACCGTCCGCAGCGAAGTCGAGGAAAAGCCGTGAGCCGCAAACAGCCCCTCGGCGGCATCGAGAATCTTGGTCTTGGTGTTTTTAGCTGGCTCCATCGGATTCGAACATACGATTAAAACGACCGTTTCAATCGTATGTTTGAAAATGCGCTGCGTCAAGCGATGGTTGTGACGAACGTGGCGAGCGGTGAACGCGACGGTCCTCGGACCTAGGGAAATCCCCTAGATCTGACGGTGAAATTCCTAATTGAATCAAGGGCTTTGCTTCGTGTAGTCTAAGCAACGGGTAAGGATCCAATCAGTCCACTAGCGCAACTCTGGGTTCTTTTCGTCCAGCGCGGGTTGACTGCGCTGCGTAGCTGGCTGCGCGGGCAGGCCGGGGACAGGCCTACGCCGCAAAAGCGCGAGGAGAGCGCGCAAGTCCGAGTCCCGCGAAAATAACCACACGACGCAAGGGGGGAGACGCGCTCGTCGGCTCCAACCGACCGGCA
This sequence comes from uncultured Myxococcales bacterium, assembly GCA_964544375.1. GTDB lineage: Bacteria > Desulfobacterota > Binatia > UBA1149 > SPBQ01 > CAZQYE01. Next base: position 8,160 of record CAZJCO010000109.1, on the reverse strand, counting down.
CCAGGAAATCGGCCCCGCGGCGTAAGGCGCGGGGCCGATTGCTAACGCGCGCGTGGGGCTTTGGACCTGCGGGCGCCACTCGGCTAGGGAAGAGCGTCGCTGACTGCAACGTGTCCGGAGGTCGAAGCATCGAAACGCAATTGTTGGTAATCGGCGCGGGGCCGGGCGGCTACGCTGCGGCCTTTCGTGCGGCGGACCTCGGCATGCGAGCGGTCATGGTCGATACGCGTGCCGAGCCCGGCGGGGTGTGCCTGCACGAGGGATGTATCCCTTCAAAGGCTTTGCTCCACTTGGCCCAGCTAATCGAAGAGGGACGCCGGGCAAAGGCCTGGGGCATCGAGTTCGGCGAGCCGCGGGTCGACATCGAAAGAGTGCGTGCCTGGAAGGCCGAGATCGTGGCTTCGATGACCGGCGGTTTGGCGGGCCTCTGTCGCACGCGCAATGTCGAGTACCTGCAGGGGCGGGCGCGCTTTGTCGACGCGCGCTGCGTGGCCGTCGAGAGTGCCGGTGGAGATACGCTCAGCGTTGCATTCGATCAAGCGGTGATTGCCGTTGGATCGCGTCCGGCGACACTCGAAGAACTTCCCGCCGATTCTCCTTGGGTCATGGGTGCGCGCGAAGCCCTGGAGCTAAAGGACGTTCCGCAGCGTCTGCTGGTCGTCGGCGGAGGCTACATCGGCCTGGAATTGTCGACGGTCTATGCGGCGCTCGGCTCGCGCGTAACCATCGCCGAAGCCACCGGGAGCCTTCTTCCCGGCATCGACGGGGATCTGCTCCGCCCGCTCGCGCGCGCGATCGAGCGGCGCGCGGAGGCCGTTCGCTGCGACACCCGAGTACTCGGACTGCGCGAACGCGACGGCGCGGCGCAGGTAACCTTGCGCTCCGGCGGCGGTGAGGAAGATACGCTGGCGTTCGACCGCGTCTTGGTCGCCGTCGGCAGAGGCCCGGACACCCGCGGCCTGGGCTTGGAGAGCACCGCCGTGCAGCGCGACGCCGACGGCTTCATCGCCGTCGGCGCGGACCGCCGCACGCACGCGCCGACGATCTTTGCCGTGGGGGACGTTGCCGGTGGACCGATGCTGGCGCACAAGGCGACCCACGAAGGCATCGTCGCGGCGGAAGCGGCTGCCGGTCGCAAGGTGAGCTACGAGCCGACGGCGGTGCCGGCCGTGGTTTACACCAATCCGGAAGTCGCTTGGTGCGGCCTTAGCGAGACACAAGCCAAGGCGCAGGGGCGGGCCGTGCGTGTGCTGCGTTTTCCCTGGCAGGCCAGTGGACGGGCGGTGACCTTGGATGCAAAGGACGGGGTCAGCAAATGGATCGCGGATGCGGAAAGCGGGAGGTTGCTGGGTGCCGGGATCGTCGGCATGGGCGCCGGAGAACTAATCGCTGAGGCCGCGCTGGCGCTCGAGATGGGCGCCGCCGCCGAAGACCTCGCGGCGACGATTCACCCGCACCCGACGCTGTCGGAGTCCCTCATGGAAGCCGCCGCGCTGTTCGACGATCGCTGCATTCATCTCGGCCGGCGGCGGCGCTGAGTCAGCGCGAGCGAGGGCAAGCCGCTCGCAGTGTGCGTGACGCGGCAGCGGCCGACCTGCCGCTTGGCCCGTCAGATGCGGTGAGCTGGCGCAATTTGTCGAGTTTCGGTTGCGGCTTTTTCGCGGCCGGGCTGGCTGCCGCCGGTCGGATTGGTAATATAGTCAGTTGGTGCCCCTGAAGGGGGCGGAATACATGACGAAGATACTCGGGATTTCTGCGTTTTATCACGACTCGGCAGCCGCCCTCGTAGTCGACGGGGAGATCGTCGCCGCGGCCCAGGAGGAGCGCTTTACGCGCAAGAAGCACGACGCCGGCTTCCCCGTGCACGCGATTCAGTACTGTCTGCGCGAGGCCGGCATCGGCGTCGATGAACTCGACTATGTGGGTTTCTACGACAAGCCGCTGCTCAAGTTCGAGCGCTTGCTCGAGACCTACCTCGCTTACGCGCCGGTAGGTTTTCGTTCCTTCCTCGCGGCGATGCCGCTGTGGCTGAAGCAGAAGCTCTATCTGCCGCGGGAGATGAACAACGGGCTCGGCGGCAAGTTCAAGCGCCGCTATATCTTCCCGGAGCACCACGAGTCGCATGCTGCGAGCGCGTTCTTCCCGTCGCCCTTTGAAGAAGCCGCTGTGTTGACGCTCGACGGCGTTGGCGAGTGGGCCACCGCCAGCTTCGGCGTCGGACGCGGCAACAAGGTCCACCTCAGTCACGAGCTGCGCTTTCCGCACTCCCTCGGACTGCTCTACTCGGCGTTCACCTATTTCACCGGCTTTCGCGTCAACTCCGGCGAGTACAAACTAATGGGACTCGCGCCCTACGGTGAGCCGGAGTACGTCGATCGGATCAAGGAAAAGCTCCTGGACATGAAAGAGGACGGGTCGTTTCGCATGGACCTCTCCTATTTCAACTACTGCCAGGGGCTGACGATGACCTCGCCGAAGATGGACTCGCTTTTCGACGGGCCGCCGCGCAAGCCCGAGAGCCCGATCACCGAGCGCGAGATGAACATCGCCGCCTCGATCCAGAAGGTGACCGAAGAGATCATGCTGCGCATGGCACGGCACGTGCACGAGACGACGGGCATGCGCAACCTCTGCCTGGCCGGCGGCGTCGCGCTCAACTGCGTGGGCAACGGCCGCATCCTACGGGAAGCGCCTTTCGACAACATTTGGATTCAGCCGGCGGCGGGCGATGCCGGCGGTGCACTCGGCGTGGCGCTGTTCATTTGGCACCACCTGCTCGACAACCAACGAACGCTGCAGACAGGCGACGCGCAGTCGGGCTCTTGGCTCGGTCCGCACTACGAGGAAACGGAGATTACCGCCTTCCTCGATTCGATCGGCGCACGCTACCATGTCTATCAGGACGACGACTCCCTGTGCGACGAGGTCGTAAAGCAGATCAACTCTGAGAATGTGGTCGGTTGGTTCCAAGGCCGCATGGAGTTCGGCCCGCGAGCGCTCGGTGCGCGTAGCATCATCGGCGATGCGCGCAGCACGTCGATGCAGTCGGTGATGAACCTCAAGATCAAGTTTCGCGAGTCGTTTCGGCCTTTTGCTCCGTCCGTGCTCGAGGAGAAAGCAGCGGAATATTTCGGCCTCCAGCCCGGCGAGGACAGTCCCTACATGCTACTAGTGGCGCCGGTCAACGAGTCCAAGCGCCGGCGCATGAACGGCGAGGAGGTCGGCCTGCAGGGAATCGAGAAGCTGAAAGTGCCGCGCTCGGACGTGCCGGCGATCACCCACGTCGACTATTCGGCGCGCGTGCAGACCGTCGACAGGCTGCGCCATGGCCGCTACCGGCGGCTGCTGGAGAAGTTCGAGCAGGAAACCGGCTGTCCAATTCTCATCAACACGAGCTTCAACGTGCGCGGGGAGCCGATCGTCTGCACGCCCGAAGATGCTTACCGCTGTTTCATGGCGACGAACATGGACGTGCTGGTGCTCGAGCGCGTCGTGTTGCTCAAAGAAGAGCAGCCCGAGAGCGACCGCTATCGGCGTGAAGACTACTTGGCGCAGTTTGCGCTCGACTGATTCGGAGCGACTCGAGGATGGCAATGATCGATATCAACTGGCACCCCGAGCGGCGAGAATTGCGTCAGTTCGCCGGGCTTTGGCTCGGATTCTTCGGACTGATCGGCGGGTGGACGCTCTATCGCGGCGGCGCCGACGCGGCCTGGCCGTGGTTGGCCGGTGCTGCGGTGGTCGGATTTCCGGGGCTGCTTCTGCCGGCCTTGATGCGCCCGATCTACGTTGCCTGGATGGCGCTCGCCTTTCCCATCGGTTGGACGGTTTCGCACCTGCTGCTCGGTGCCATCTTTTATTTGGTGGTTACGCCGATCGGGCTGCTGGTGCGACTCTTTGGTAACGATCCGATGGAGCGACGCTACGATCCAGAAGCGGCTAGCTATTGGGTCGAGCACCGCACGGGAGACGACAAGTCGAGGTACTTCCGTCAGTTCTGACGAAAGGGAGGCAAGGAGATGAGCAAACAACCGGTACAGCAGTCGTCGGCAGACGAGTTTGCCAAGCAGGCGGATGCCTCCTCACGCGGTATGCTGGCGGAGTTGTTCGCCTACCTCGGCGAGAACAAGAAGTGGTGGCTTACGCCGATCGTGGTCGTGCTGCTGTTGGTCGGCGCTCTCATCGTACTCGGGGGGACGGCGGCCGCACCGTTCATCTATACGCTGTTCTAGACTTCGCAATCCGCGAGCGGAAAAGTAGGTTCCCCTGCGAGAGTGGCGGAACTGGCAGACGCACTAGACTTAGGATCTAGCCCGCTTCGGCGGTTGGGGGTTCGAGTCCCCCCTCTCGCACCAACGCCCCGTATCGGCTAAGAGGCTGGGGCAATGCCCGATTTCGAGTCTGTCGTAGAAGATCAGGGTCCGGTTCGCCGTGCCCTTACCGTAACCGTCTCGCCCGAGCGAGTAGCGAAGCAGTTCGACCGCGCCTATCAGCGTCTCTCCAGCACCGTGCGCATCGAAGGTTTTCGCAAGGGCAAAGTGCCGCGGCGCGTTCTCGAGATGCGCTTCGCCGACAAAGTGCGCGAGGATGTCGTCGCCGACCTGATCGAGGCCACCTGCGCCGAGGCGATCGAGCAGCACGGCCTCAAAATCGTCAGCAGCCCGCGGTTGGTGCAGAAGGAGCTGCTTGAGGAGGCGGGCGGCCTGCGCTTCGAAGCGCTGCTCGACGTGCGACCGGAATTCGAGCTGAAGCCCTACAAGCAATTGGAAGTCGTCCGTAGGATTGCTCGCATCGACGACAGCGACGTGGACCAGGCGTTGTCGGCGCTGCGCGAGCGTTTCGCGATTCTGGAAACGGAAGAAGAGCGAGTGAACGTCGCCAGCGGCGACGTGATCGTCGCCGACTTGGAGGCTTCTTGCGACGGTGAAACGGTCGAACGGGCGAGCGGCGAGGGAGCCCAAATCGAAGTCGGGGCCGGACGTTTTCCCGATGAACTCGAAAAACAGCTGGTCGGTGTGACGCGTGGGATCCAAACGCCGCTCCTGGTGCGGCTCGAAGAAGACCATCCGGACCGTGAGTTGGCAGGCAAGCTGGTGCGTTTCGACGTGACCGTCCGGGAGATCAAGAACAAGACCCTGCCGGCGCTCGACGACGACTTCGCCGGCGAGGTAGGAATTGAAGGCTGCGAGACGCTCGATGTCCTCAAAGCCAAGATTCGCGAAGACCTCGAGGCGCGCGCCGTGCGAGACGCCGAGCGACGCTTGCGCAACGAACTGCTCGAAAAGATCGTCGATCAGTACGCTTTCGAGGTTCCGGAGGTGCTGGTCGATCAGCAATTGGGCCGCATGTTGAGCGACATGGGCGTTACCGAAGTTCCCGAGGAGAAAGTCGGCGAGATCCGCGCGGCCTTCGAACCTGGAGCGCTCAAGCAGGTACGCGCCGGATTCATCCTCGATGCGATCGCCAACGCCGAGGGGCTCGAGGTTTCCGACGACGAACTCAAGGCCGTCGTCCAGCGGCAATTCGCGGCTGCCGGTTCCCGGGTCGAGGAGTTGCAGAATTACTATCGCCGGCCGGGGGCCGTCGCCTCGCTTCGTTCCGATATGCTGCGGGACAAGGCAGTCGATCGAATCATCGAGCTTGCAACGCAGCGCGACGAAGAAGTCGACAAAAGCCAAGTTGCCGACACCCCGTAAACGGGCTAAGCTCCTCTAGGCAACGAGTATTTTTGCTCGCCGAGGAGGCTATGGCTCTTGTTCCCATCGTAATTGAGAACACCGGCAGGGGAGAGCGTTCCTACGATATCTACTCGCGGCTCTTGCGCGAGCGAATCGTCATTCTGTCCGACGAGATTTCCGATCCCGTTGCCTCGTTAATCACGGCCCAACTGCTGTTCCTCGAGGCGGATGATCCGGACAAGGATATCTTCCTTTATATAAATTCGCCTGGAGGACTGGTCACCGCCGGTTTGGCGATTTATGACACGATGCAGTACATCCGGCCGGCGGTCTCCACCCTCTGTCTCGGGCAGGCCTCGAGCATGGGCGCGGTGCTGCTGGCGGCCGGCGCGTCAGGAAAACGCTATGCGCTTCCGCATTCTCGCATCATGATTCACCAGCCGATCGGCGGTGCTCAGGGCCAAGCCTCGGATATTGACATCCAAGCAAGGGAAATCCTGCGTTTGCGCGAGCAGTTGAACGAAATCCTGGCGAAGCACACGGGCAAGGATGTTGCTACAATAGAAGAGCATACGGATCGGGACCGTTTCATGACGGGGCCCGAGGCCGTGGAGTTCGGCTTGGTCGACGAGGTGATCGTGAGCCGGCCGGCGACGACGAAGGACTAGGCGAGGAGCGCGCGATGGCGAGCAAGGGAGACGACAAGACCAAGGATCTCGTTTGTTCCTTCTGCGGGAAGGGGCAGGACGAGGTGCGCAAGCTGATCGCCGGGCCCACGGTCTACATTTGCGACGAGTGCATCGAGCTGTGCAACGACATCATCGCCGAGGAAGCCGATCAGGACGACGCCATCAACGCTGTCTCCTCGGTGCCAAAACCCGTCGACATCTGCAAGGTGCTCGACCAGTACGTCGTCGGTCAGGAGAAAGCCAAGAGGGTTCTTTCGGTCGCGGTTCACAACCACTACAAGCGTATCGACTCGGCGATGGTCACCGGCGACGTCGAGTTGCAGAAGTCCAACATTCTGCTGATCGGCCCGACCGGATCCGGCAAGACCTTGATGGCACAGACGCTTGCCCGCTTTCTGCAGGTTCCGTTCGCGATTGCCGATGCGACCAGCCTGACCGAGGCCGGCTACGTCGGCGAAGACGTCGAGAACATCATCCTCAATCTGCTACAGAACGCAGATTACGACGTCGAGAAATGCCAGCGGGGCATCGTCTACATCGACGAAATCGACAAGGTTGCCCGCAAGGGAGACAACCCCTCGATTACGCGCGACGTATCGGGCGAGGGCGTGCAGCAGGCGCTGCTGAAAATCATCGAGGGCACGACCGCGAGCGTGCCGCCCAAGGGCGGCCGCAAGCATCCTCAGCAGGAGTTCCTGCAGGTCGACACGACGAACATCTTGTTCATCTGCGGTGGCGCCTTCGTCGGCCTGGACGACTTAGTGCGCCGGCGGATCGGCATGAAAGGCATGGGCTTCGGCGCCGACGTGCGCTGTGCGGAAGACCCCAAGAATCAGAAGCTACTGCATGAAGTTCAGACTGAAGATCTGCTTCGTTTCGGCTTGATTCCCGAGTTCGTCGGCCGTTTGCCGGTGATCGCGACGCTCGAAGACCTTGACGAAGGCGCACTCGTGCGCATCTTGAAGGAACCGAAGAACGCGCTGACCAAGCAGTATCAGAAGCTCTTCGAGATGGAGAACGTGCGGCTGAGCTTTACCGAGGGCGCCCTGGGGGCGATCTCGCGCGAGGCGATGGCGCGTAAGTCCGGTGCCCGGGGCCTGCGGGCGATCATGGAAGCGATCATGCTCGACGTGATGTACGACGTCCCTTCGCAGCCGGAAATCGAAGAAGTGGTGATCTCCGAAGAGGTGGTCGAACACAAGGACAAGCCCATCATCGTGTACGCGGGAGCCACGCGGACCGGCTGATCGTCGCGCTGGCGAGAGATGCCGGAAGGGCTACTGGGCGGTGAGGCACGGCGCATGAGCAAGGAAAAGACATCGATGCGATTTCGAGAGAATCCGGACGCGACGGAGGACCAGCGCGGAGAACGGCAACGCCTTCCGCTGCTTCCACTGCGAGACATCATCGTCTTTCCGCACATGGTGGTGCCTCTATTCGTCGGCCGCCAAAAATCGATCGCCGCTCTCGAAGCCGCGATGGAGACCGATCAGCGCATTCTGCTGTCGGCACAGAGGGACGCCAAGACCAACGAGCCGGCCGAGGACGATATCCATTCGGTCGGTACCATTGGAACCGTCGTGCAGTTGCTGCGTCTGCCGGACGGCACGGTCAAGGTGCTGGTCGAAGGCAAAACCCGCGCCCGCGTGCTTCGTTACGTCGACTCCGAACGCTACTTCTCCGTCGAAGCCGAAGCCTGCGAGGATACGCTCGACGGTGAAGCCGAACTCGAAGCGCTGATCCGTTCGATCCACTCCGTGCTCGAAGCTTACCTACGGCTGGAACAAACCGTC
>CAZJCO010000108.1:0-8807 GCA_964544375.1 uncultured Myxococcales bacterium | reverse complement strand
GCGGCCCGAGGCGCCCGCCGACCGCCCCCGCCGGCGACCGCGAGCCCAAGCGGCCGGCAGTGCGCTCGGCCGCGCGGGGTTCGCGGCCCGCTGGGCGCCGGCTCGCGCCGTGCGGCTGGTTCACGCGCGCCGGCCGGCCTCGCCCGTGGCGGCCGCCGCCGCAAGGCGGTCGGCCAATTCCGAGGCGAGAAAGCCCGGGCCGCCGAGCTCCTCGGCCAAGAAATCGCCGGCGAGTCCGTGAAGGTAGACCGCCAGGGCTGCCGCTTCCCACGGGTCGGGTTTCTGTGCGACAAGCGTACCGAGAGCTCCGGCCAGAACGTCGCCCATGCCGGCGCTGGCCATGCCGGGGTTGCCCGAGCCGTTGAATCCGACGCGCCGGCCATCGCCGACCAAGGTGGCGGCACCCTTGAGCACGGTCACGGTCGCGTGTTCTCGGTAGAATCGGCGCAGAGTCCCCAGGCGGTCCTCCTGAACCGCGGCAGCGCGCATGCCGAGGAGCCGCCCCATTTCTCCCGGATGCGGCGTCAAGACGACGGCGCCGGCGCTGGTCTTGCGGCGCCGCGCCAGTTGTTCGTCGAAGCGCGCGAGATCTCCGGCAATGATATTGAGGCCGTCGGCGTCGATGACCAGAGGACCGTGAAACCGGTCGAGCAGCGCGCCGACGATGGCTCGTGCGCCGCGCTCGGTTCCCATGCCTGGACCGACCACGATAGCATCGAAGCGTTCGCAATCGGTTCCCAGCTGTCGCGCGGCCGCGCTCGCGAACTGCCCGTTCGCCGTTGCGGGCAACGGCAGCGTCATCGCCTCGAGGAGACGGGCGTCGGCATCCACGGCGACGGTTTCGGGAACCGCCATCGTGACCAGTCCAGCGCCGAGGCGCAGCGCGGCGCGAGCCGCCAGCAACACCGCTCCGAGTTTGCCGACACTGCCGCCGACCACGAGGACGTGGCCGAGTTCGCCTTTGTGGGTCATCGCATGACGCGACGGTAACCAGTGTCTGCAGGCCGCGGCATCGACCCATTGTCCGGCGGCTTGGATTCCCGCCTCGGACGGCTCGAGCAAGCCGATGTCGACAACCACCAGACGGCCGCAATGGTTCGGGCCGACGCCGCAGAACAGACCGGGCTTGGCCGCTCCGAGGGTTACCGTGGCGTCGGCAAAAACCGCGACGCCGAGCGGCTCGCCGGTATCGGCGCACAGACCCGAGGGCGTATCGACCGACAGCACCGGCAGACCGCAGCCGTTTAGCGTGGAGACGAGGTCCAGGTAGTCGCCTTCGAGGGGCCGCGTCAGACCGGTGCCGAACAACGCGTCGATCACCAGGTCGAAGGGCGAGGATTCTTTCGACGCCAGTGCCTCGATCGCATCTTCGGTGGTTTCGATGCACGTCCCGCCGAGGTCGCGCCAACGACGCAGATTGACTCCGCCGTCGCTCTCCGGCGACGGTTCCGCGGCGCATCGCGCCACGATCGCGTCCCAACCTTCGGCCGCCAGCAGGCGTGCGACGACGAAGCCATCGCCGCCGTTGTTGCCCGGGCCGGCGAGAATCAGCACACGCGGCGCTCGCTCCGTCTCGAGTAGCCGGCCGAGCGGCGATGCGGCGCGGTCGAGCAGGAAATCGCGGATCTGTTCCCCGGCCCGCTCCATCAAATCGATCGAAGCGGTGCCGGCCTCGATCGTTACGCGGTCGAGTTCGCGCATATCCTCGCGACTGAGGACGGGTGTGTAGCTCGGCTCCATCGCCGCCGCTCAGGCGTCGCCGCGTGCGCGGCGGCAGACTGTGGCCATCTCGCGCGTAGCCTCTTCGATGCCGACGAAGATCGCACGTGCGACGATGCTGTGGCCGATGTTGAGTTCGACGATCTCTCGGACGGCGGCGACCGGAGCGACGTTTTCCAGGGTGAGGCCGTGACCTGCATGCACCGTCAAGCCGCAGGCCGCGGCAACGCGCGCGCCGGCAACGATGCGGCGTAATTCTTCCTCGCGTTCGGCTTCGGAGCCGGCGTCGGCGAATCGCCCGGTGTGCATTTCGACCGCACTCGCACCGACGGCGGCCGAGGCTTCGAGCTCGTTCGGCTCGGGATCGACGAAGAGGCTCACACGAATCCCGGCACCGGCCAGACGGCCGACGACCTCGCGCAAGCGCTGCTCGTTGCCGGCAACCGACAGCCCCCCTTCCGTTGTCAGTTCTTGTCGGCGCTCGGGAACCAGACAGACGTCGTCGGGACCGATGTCGCAGGCGATTTCGACGATCGAATCCACGGCCGCCATTTCGAGATTGAGCTTGGTCGATATGCAGCGACGCAGTTCCCTCACGTCGCGTTCTTGAATGTGGCGCCGGTCTTCCCGCAGGTGCACCGTAATGCCGTTGGCGCCGCCGCGCTCGGCCGCCAGCGCTGCTTCTACCGGGTCCGGATAGTCGGTGCCGCGCGCCTGACGGATAGTCGCCACGTGATCGATGTTGATGCCCAAGCGCAGCTTCGGCATGAGGCAGACTCCTAGCCGAGTTCGTCGGCGATCGCCTTGGCGATCAGTTGAGCGTGGTCCTCGACCAAGGCGGCGTCGCGTCCTTCGATCATGACGCGGGCCAGCGGCTCGGTGCCGGAGTAACGCACCAGCACGCGGCCGTCTTCTCCCAGCGCCTGCTCGGCTTTCTTGACCGCCGCCGAGACGGCGGGAATCGACTCCAAATCGATTTTCTCACTGACCGTTTGGTTGACCAGCGATTGCGGAAACTTGCTAAAGCACTGCTTTAATTCAGAGAGCGGCTTGCCCCGCCGCACCGAGGTGCTGATGACGAGCAGACCGGTAATCATGCCGTCGCCGGTCGTGGCGTGATCGAGGCAAACGATGTGACCGCTTTGCTCGCCGCCGAGGTTGAATCCCTCGGCGCGCATGCGTTCGACCACGTAGCGGTCGCCGACCGGGGTTCGGACCATCGTGATACCTTGCTCGCGCATCGCTACCTCGAGGCCAAAGTTACTCATGACGGTAGCGACGATGGTCGACTCGTGCAGGCGACCGTCGGCCGCCCAGTCGAGAGCCAGCATTCCCAAGACGTGGTCGCCGTCGACCCGCTCGCCGAGTTCGTCGACGAGGATGACGCGATCGGCATCGCCGTCGAGCGCCATTCCCAACGCGGCGCCTTCCCGCAGGACGCGCTCGGCCAGCAGTTCGACATGCAGCGCCCCGCAGTTTTCGTTGATATTGAGACCGTCCGGGTGATTACCGATGGCGATGACTTCGGCTCCGAGTTCCGACAGCACCTCCGGCGCGATGCGGTGGGCCGCACCGTTGGCGCAATCGATGACGATGCGCAGGCCATCGAAGGTGACGTCGCGCGGCACCACGTTCTTGAGAAATACGTTGTAACGGCCGTCGGCATCGTCGAGGCGATAGGCCTTGCCGATTCCCCCCGCGGTCGGACGCATGCGGTCGATCTCCTCGCCGAAGATCAACGCTTCAATCGCGGCCTCCGCCTCGTCCGGCAACTTGAAGCCGTCGGGTCCGAAGAACTTGATGCCGTTGTCTTGGAACGCGTTGTGCGACGCAGAGATCGCCACGCCGGCGTCGGCGCGCAGGCTGCGCGTGAGAAACGCGATTCCCGGCGTCGGCATCGGGCCCATCAACAGAACGTCGACGCCCATCGAGCAGAGCCCCGAGGCCAATGCGGTTTCGACCATGTAACCCGAAAGCCGCGTGTCCTTGCCGATCACGATCTTGTGACGGCGGTCGCTCGACGTCTGAAAGTACCGGCCGACCGCTCGTCCGAGCCGTAGAATGGACTCCGGCGTCATGGGCTCGGCATTCGCGACGCCGCGAATCCCGTCGGTACCGAACAGCTTGCGAATGTTGGCTTCCCGCAACACGGCCTCGGCAGTTCCCTGTTTCATCATCCCTCGCCCTCTTCTTCCGCCGCTACTCGCCGGGGGGCCCCCGATGCTCGCCCGCGCCGGTCTGCTGCCTCCGCTGGATCTGAACGGCGAACCTTGCAGGCCAAACGCGTACCAAACGGGCCTTGTCCGGTATTCTCAAATCGTGCCGGTCAACCGAGAACTCCGCAATCCCGGTGCCCACAGTACTCAGATCGTAGTCCAGCTCGAGTCTACCGTCGGCGACCGTCTGCAGCACGCCGCGCGGTCCGGCGATCCAGACTTGGACGGAATGGATCGGATGGCTCGAGAGCACTAGATCGTCGGCCATGCCGTGAAACTTCACCGGGACCGTTACGGTCACTTCGGTATCCCGCCCGGCAACGTTTACGGCGTACCACAATCCGACGGCCAGGAGTACCGAAAACGCCTTGAGGCCGACGTTGCGAAACAGCACGAATCGCGATCCGGAAAGAGACTCGCTCATGACGTCAACATCTCCGTCAGACTGGTCCTCAGCGTCGTCGTGTCGAGCCCTCTGGCGATGTGCCCTTCCGTGACCATCGAGATGTGATGGTCCTCTTCGGAAACGACGATGGCGATCGCGTCGGTCTCCTCGGTCAGGCCGATCGCCGCGCGATGGCGCGTGCCCAAGGTCTTGGCGACGTTGGGATTGGTCGTCAGCGGAAGCACGCAGCGAGCCGCTTCGATACGATTGCCGGCGATGATTACCGCGCCGTCGTGCAGCGGCGACTCCGGCGAGAAGACGCTCTGCAGCAGCTCACGCCCGACGGGCGCGTCGACTCGGGTGCCGACCTCAACGAAATCGGCCAAGCCGACGTCTCGTTGGATGACGATGATCGCACCGAGCTTCCGGCGGACGAGGCCGGCGGCCGCACGAACGATTTCCTCGATCATTTGGCTCTGTTCGACCCGGCTCCATCGATGGAAGATGGCGCCCTGCCCGACTCGCGTGAGCATCCGCCGAACATCGTGCTGAAAGATGATGACGAGGACCACCAGGATGGAATCGAGAAAGCGGTCAAAGACCCAACTGACGGTAAACAGGCCGAGATTACGCGAGCCGAGGTAAACCAGGCACATGAACAGCAGCCCGATCAGCATGCTGGCCGAACGCGTGCCTCGGATCAACTGTAAGACTTGGTAAATGAGGAAGGCAATGATGCCGATGTCGAGCAGATCCTGCCACCGCAGCATCGCCAGGGTATCGCTCACGCTCCGATCCCCCCGAGGCCTGTCGATCGTTCTTCGGCGCTGTCAGCGAAGCCGGCCATCCGAGGATTCGGCCGGCTACCCGGTGGTAGCGGCGGCAAGCTTGCTCGGTAGGGAGACGCCGTGCGAGACGATGATCTCGTCGATTTCCTTACCGTCGAGCACTTCCCGTTCGAGCAGCGCGTCGGCCATCGAGTGCAGCACTTTCGAATGGGTCTCGAGAATTTTCTTTGCGCGCTCGTAGGCTTGGCTGAGGATGCGGTGCACTTCCTTGTCGATCGAACGTGCCGTGTCCTCGGAATACTCGCGCCGTTGGTGTAGCTCCATGCCGAGGAAGACTTCCTCGTTCGGCTTGCTCAGGGTGACCGGCCCCACGGTGTCGCTCATCCCCCACTCGCACACCATCTTTCTTGCTAGCTCGGTGGCTTTTTCGATGTCGTTGCCGGCGCCGGTCGTGATGTCTTCCAGCACGAGTTCCTCGGCGACGCGGCCACCGTAGAGGATCGCCAGGTTGTTGAGCAGGAATATGCGGCCGTAGGTGTGGCGGTCGTCCTCCGGTAGCTGTTGGGTTACGCCCAGCGCCATTCCGCGCGGGATGATCGTCACCTTGTGGACCGGATCGGCGCCCGGCAGCAGGCGCGCGACCAGCGCATGACCCGATTCGTGGTAGGCGGTGTTACGGCGCTCTTCCTCGCTCAGCACCATGCTGCGCCGCTCGCTACCCATCAGAACCTTGTCCTTGGCCTGTTCGAAGTTGCGGTGACAGACCATATCGAGGCCTTCACGCGCGGCCTGCAATGCGGCTTCGTTGACGAGGTTTTCGAGGTCGGCACCGCAAAACCCGGGCGTCGCTTTGGCCAATACCGCCAACTCGACGTCGTCGCCGAGCGGTACCTTGCGCGTATGAACGCGCAGAATGCCCTCTCGCCCGCGCACGTCCGGCCGCGGCACGACGATACGCCGGTCGAAACGGCCGGGCCGCAGCAGGGCCGGATCGAGTACGTCGGGGCGATTGGTGGCGGCCACCATGATGACACCGTCGTTGGACTCGAAACCGTCCATCTCGACGAGCAATTGGTTGAGCGTCTGCTCGCGCTCGTCGTGGCCGCCGCCGAGGCCGGCACCGCGGTGACGGCCGACGGCGTCGATCTCGTCAATAAAAATGATGCACGGGGCGTTCTTCTTCCCCTGGATGAACAAGTCGCGAACGCGCGAGGCGCCGACGCCGACGAACATCTCGACAAAATCGGAGCCCGAGATCGAAAAGAACGGGACCTCTGCTTCACCGGCTACTGCGCGTGCAAGTAGCGTCTTGCCGGTTCCCGGCGAGCCCACGAGCAGCACGCCCTTGGGAATGCGTCCGCCGAGTCGGGTGAACTTCTTGGGATCGCGCAGGAAGGCGATGATTTCTTCGAGTTCGTCCTTGGCCTCGTCGATGCCGGCGACGTCGTTGAAGGTAACTTTGTTTTGGTTCTCGTTGAGCAGCTTTGCGCGGCTCTTGCCGAACGCCATCGCCTTGCCGCCGCCCATCTGCATTTGCCGCATGAAAAAAATCCACACGCCGACCAGCAGCAGCATCGGGAACCATTGAACCAGCAGCACGATATACCAGGGATCGTCGGCTTCCGGCTTGACGGTGAACGGGACCTCTAGTTCGAGAAAGCGGTCGATCGCGTCTTCCTGCGGTCCGTAGGTGCGGAAAGCACGGTTGTCGTCCAAGCGGCCACGGATGGCGTTGCCCTGGACCGTGACCTCCGAGACGTGCCCGTCCTTGAGTTGGGCGACGAATTGGCTGTACTTGATCTCTTCGTCGCGCCGCTGCTGGCCCTGGAACAGATTGACGACGAGCAGAACGAGCAGCGCGAGCACCAACCATAACGCGAGGTTACGGGAGAACTGGTTCATCGGAGTTTTGCTGCTCTTCGTTTCGGCCACGGCAAAGGCTTACAAGCAATTGTTTTCACTGCAAAATCTAAGGTGAACCTAACACGGGGAACGCTCCCCGGCAAGGTCACTCTCCGTTCACTTTTGCGTTCGACGCCAAACCAGGCGGACGCATTTGCCGCTTGGCTCGCCGCGAAGCCCTTGGGCGACGGCTACCCCCGGTACCCACAGGACTTCGCTTGTCCCCTCCATGGCTAGTACCGGCCAGGAATGTCGAACGCGACGGGGGATCTTGGAATCAATCATCATCTCATGAACTTGACGTCGTACGCCGCGGTTCTCCGCGCAAAGCGCGTCGCCCGGACGCGGCGGCCGCAGCAGCAAGGGTGGAACGATTTGCGTGGTTGCAAGATCGACCTCTTCCGAAAACGTGTTCATCGCCTTGCGTGCGCTGCCGTGCGGCCGCGGCTGAACCGACACGAACCACGCTCGGTCGGGTCCATCGAGCCGGCAAGGTTGGCTGAGATCGACCGGGATAGCAAAGTCTCTCGGCACCGTCGATTGCGTTGTTTGGACCCGCAGCGACCCGTACTCGCGCAACAGCCGCAATCCGCCGACGCGAAGCTCGCTCGAGCCGGCACGGTCGGCCGTGAGTCGCTCGATCTGTTCGAGTTGTCGGAGGCTCAGGACCTGCCCACCGGAGACCTGCTCGAACCACAGACGGATGACTCGGGTCGCCAGCGGCGCTGGCGTCGACGCGAGTCCGGCAAGGTCCAGTTCGGCCTCGCTGCCGGCGCCGCGGATGACGAACGCGCCGTGACGGTGGGTCTCGGCCCGAAGATACGCTTCTTCGCGTCGCCAGTAGCGTGCTTGAACTGGCAAGTGGCGCAGACAGTCGTCGCCAAACGCTTCTTCGATCGCCGGAAGAACGCGGTGTCTCACGCGGTTGCGGGCGTAGCGGAGTTCTTCGTTGCTCGCGTCTTTGCACCAGCCGATTCCTTCGACGGTGAGAAGCGCTTCGAGCTCGGCCCGCCGAGCCCAAAGCAGCGGCCGCACGAAGCGGCCTCGACGCGGCGCGATGCCCGACATGCCGCGTCGGCCGGCGCCACGCACGAGCCGCAGGATCAACGTCTCGATTTGGTCGTCGGCGGTGTGTGCGGTTGCGATCCACTCGGCGCCGGCGGCGTCGGCCAGGCGCTCGAGCGCATGGTAGCGCTGCTCGCGCAAGGAGGCCTCGTCGTCTTTGTCGCCCTTGAGCCGAACGCAGCGAAAGGCGACACCGTGGCGCTGCGCGGCCGCCTGCACCCAGGCACGTTCGACGCCGGCTTGCGGTCGCAGCGCGTGGTCGACGTAAGCAACGACAAAGTCGGCGATGCGTCCTCGCGCCCGCAAACTGCCGAGCTGTTAGAGGATGGCCATCTAATCGCGCGCGCCCGACACGGGCGCGGGGGGCTTCGGGGGTGCCGGCTCCGGCGGCGCTTCCGGTTCGCCCTCGTCTCTGCGCACGCCTTCTTGTGCGCTGGCGACCGACGCGAGCACCACGAGGGCAACGGCCGAAACAGCAAATCGCATTCTTAGAACGGTTCAGGCTCGACCCGATCGGATCGGGCTGGTTGTCTTCGCCGACCGCTTCAAACCCGAAGCGGTCTCGTGCCCGAACGTAGCACTCATACCGCTGGCCGAGAGGATCCGGGCTGCGCGGTTACGGCAGCAGGGCGTCGACGAGCTCCCAGACTTCCGTGGAGTTGCCGCCATAGGCCACAAACATCGCTCCGTTGGGATGAGTCGAGTACAACTGCTCGCTGCCTAGACGCGGAT
>CAZJCO010000107.1:0-8812 GCA_964544375.1 uncultured Myxococcales bacterium | reverse complement strand
CTCGCCTGCGCGCAAGCCCCCGCCCGCCATCGGCGGCAGTCGGCTCCGGCGCGCGGGGGAGTCGGCCGCCATCGTCGGCGAGAGACTCGGCCTCGAAGTGACGACCGACGAGCGCCTTGCCGAGGTACGCTTCGGGCGCTGGCAGGGTCACACCTACGAAGAGATCGTCCAGGAATCGGAGTACCTCGACTTCCTGCGCGATCCGCTGACGAATCCGACTCCCGGCGGGGAGACGATTGCCGACGTCCAGCGCCGCGGTCTCGATGCGGTTGCGGACGTCGCCGGTGGTAAGATCGTGCTTCTGGTGTCGCACGGAGACATCATTCGCTCGGTGATCTGTCATTTTCTCGCGGCCCCGCTGTCGGAGTTCCGGCGTATTCGGGTCGACAACTGCGGTCTGACGGCCGTTAGCGAGGCCGGCGGGCGCGCCGAGGTCAAGGTCGTCAACCTGCCTGGCGACGCCGCGCCGGCCCAGCCTCCGCTGCCGTGCGACGCGGAGAACACCGGTCGAACGAGAGTGCGCGAGCCCGTCGTGAGCGCGATGTACAAGATCGTCAACCTGCTTGCCGACGCCGAGCGGGCCTGGCATCCGCTGCACTGGAGCCGGCCTAGCTGAGGAGCTTTTTCCTTGACTCCTCGGACGGCGTTGGGCACTGTCCGATCGTTTCGGATGAAGTCGATCGAAGAACTTGAAGCGATCTGTAGCGAACTGCGGGTCAGCATTCTGGAGATGATCGCGGCTGCCGGCTCGGGCCACCCGGGCGGCTCGTTGTCGAGCGTGGAGATCGTGACGGCGCTGTACTTTGCCGTCATGAGCTATCGTGCCGACGATCCTGCCTGGCCCAAACGGGACCGCTTCGTCCTATCCAAAGGCCACGGCGTGCCAACGGTATACGCGGCGTTGGCGCGGGCGGGCTGCATCGAACCGCAGGCCTTGGGGAGCCTCCGCAAGCTGGGCAGCCCGCTGCAGGGACATCCGGACCATCGGCGGCTGCCCTACATTGAGGCGGCAACCGGGTCGCTCGGCCAAGGTCTTTCGGTGGCGGTGGGGATGGCGTTGGCCGAGCGCTTGGACGCCGACAACGACTACCGCGTGTTCTGCCTTCTTGGTGACGGCGAGCTTCAGGCGGGCCAGATCTGGGAGGCCGCGATGGCCGCCGGTAAGTTCGGCCTGGGAAAACTCACGGCCGTGGTCGATTACAACAAAGTGCAGCTCGACGGCCCGCTGCGGGCCATCCTCGACCTCGAGCCGCTAACGGACAAGTGGCGTTCTTTCGGTTGGCAGGTCCTCGAGGTGGATGGTCACGACCTGCGCGCCGTGTTGCAAGCTTTCGGCGACGCCGGTGAGGCCAGCGACCGTCCCAGTGTCATCATTGCCAATACGATCAAAGGGAAGGGCGTTTCTTTCATGGAAGGAACGCACGCTTGGCACGGCAAGGCCCCCGGACCAGAAGAGTTGGCGCGCGCGCTCAGCGAGGTCCGCGAGGCGGCCAGAGGCTGAGGAGGGGGCAGTCGATGGCAAAAGCGACACGTGCGGCCTTTGGTGAGGCGTTAGAGGTCATCGGCCGTAGCCACGACAAGGTCGTGGTACTCGATGCCGATCTGTCCTGCTCCACGCAGACAAGCAAGTTCGCCGAAGCCTTTCCCGAGCGCTTTATCGAAGTCGGTATTGCCGAAGGCAACATGATCGGTGTTGCCGCCGGGTTGGCGCTCAGCGGCATGGTGCCGTTCGCGGCAAGCTTTGCCTGTTTCATCGTTGGCCGGTTCGAGCAGATCCGCATGTCGGTAGGCTACAACAATGCCAACGTGACGATCGTCGGAACGCATTCGGGAATCGGTACCGGTGAGGACGGCTACAGCCAGATGGGCCTCGAAGATCTTGCGCTGATGCGTTCGTTGCCGAACATGGTTGTCATCCAACCCGCCGACGCGATCGAGACAGTGCGGGCTACCGAGTTCCTGGCCGACTACGTCGGGCCCGCGTACCTGCGTCTGACGCGGCACGCGGTCGCCGATCTGTTCGACGATTCCTATCGCTTTGATTTTGGCAAGGCGTTCGAGCTGCGCGGCGGCAGCGACCTCACGATCGTCGCCAGCGGTGCGGTGGTCGCTCACGCGATGGACGCGGCCGAAGAACTCGCCGGCCGCGGTATCGATGCCGGGGTGGTGAACGTCCATACGATCAAGCCGATCGACGAGGCCTTGCTCAAGAAACTGGCGCAGCGTTGTCCAAGGATGCTCGTGGTCGAGGATCACGGCGTCGTTGGGGGCTTGGGGAGCGCGGTTGTCGAGGCGTTGGCCGAGACCGCCGGCGTCAGCGTTCGCCTCCACGGAGTGCGTTCCTACGGGGAGTCGGGCTCGCAGGCCGATCTCTATGCGCGTCACAGACTCGACACGCCCGGAATCGCCGACGTTGCGCTTGACTTCATGGGCGTGGTCGACCGTCAGACCGCCGCCGGCTGATCGAACGGTATCGAATCAAGTTTTCGCGAACGCGGCCTGCCAAAGTCGTCTGCCTTGGCGCCGGTACTTTCGTTCGTAGGCACTTTGTGCTTCGTCGTCGTCGGCGCGGGTCCACGCGCAGCGTGTCAGGCCGGCCTTGACCAGCTCGGTCGACGCCGCGTCGAAGACCTGCGGCACGTCGGTTACCAACAGTAGTTCGCCTCCGGGCTTGAGCACACGCGCCGCGGCCCGACAAAAGCGTTCGGACCAGAGTCGGCGTTTATGGTGGCGCTTCTTCCACCAAGGATCGGGAAAGTACAGGTGAAACCGGTCGATGCTGGCATCGGCGAGCAAGTGCTCGACGATGCAACGGGCATCGCCGCAGACGACTACGGCGTTGTCGATCTCGGCCAGCTTCTTACGCAGCCGCTCGGCCCAGGACTGCCGCAGTTCGATGCCGACGAAGAGGGTATCGGCGCGGCGCCGGGCGGATCGGCGCAAGAACTGACCGTTGCCCGGACCGATCTCGATCTCCACCTGGTGCGTTTGCGGCGCTAGGGTGCGCCAATAACTCGTATCGACAGCGGTGGTCATGGCAGAGGCGCCGAAGGATCGATGCGCAGGGCGAGCCAAACGGTCCATCCGGCCATGGCGATCAGCATCCAGAGTCCCAGTCGCAGCCGCCAAACAAAAGCCGAAAGCGTCGCGCCGTCGACCGGCTTGCTGGCCTGGTGTTCGCGCACGAGCCTGTGGCACAACGCAAAACACACGTAGGCGGCCGAGTTGATCAGTAAGAACGCCGCCGCCAGCTTTAGCGCCAAGGGACCGCCCACGCGGGCGAAGAACTCGGCGCCAAGCGCCTCTTTGAGCGGCGTGAGAGCCCATGCGCCGGACAGCAGCGCCAGACCTAGCGAAGCGATTGCGGTCGGGGAGTAGAGCCGAAGCGGGCTGGCGAGTTGCGCGCGCAGTGCCACGGCGTCTTCGTCGCGCCTTCTGAAGAACTCGAGCGCGAGCGCTAGGGCCAAGGTGCTGCCGACGAAAACGCTTACGGCCAATAGGTGGAGCGCTGCGAGAAACCGCGGCACGGCGCCTTGTAGCCAGGCCCTTGCCGCATTGCAACATGCGCCTTGAAATTGCCCGGGTTCGCCCGTAGGTTGAGTCCTTCATGGCTGAGCGTATTGACACGTCGTCGCTGCCCAAGTTGGGCGAGTTACGGGGGGATACGGCGCTGCTGGCCGACAGCGTGGCCGTCACGCGGCTCGACGCGGCGGTGGGATGGGCGCGTAAGTACTCGATTTTTCCTTATCCTTTTGCGACCGCCTGCTGTGCCATGGAATTCATGTCGCTGTCGATGGCGCCTTACGACATCGACCGCTTCGGCGCGCTGCTGCCTCGGTTCACCCCGCGACAGGCCGACCTGTTGATGGTCATCGGCACCGTGACGGTACGGCAAGCACCGATTCTGCGCCGGGTCTACGACCAGATGGCCGAACCCCGCTGGGTGATGGCCTTCGGTGCCTGTGCATCGACCGGCGGCTTCTACGACAACTACACGACCCTACCCGGCGTGGATCGCGTGGTTCCGGTAGACGTGTACGTGCCCGGCTGTCCGCCACGGCCGGAGGGCGTGATCGACGGCCTGATGGCGCTTCAGCGCCGAATTCAGCGGCAGCCGCAGCCGCTCGGACTGAAAGGACAGGACGGGAACCGGCGGTGACTGTTCGCATACGATGACGGCGAGAGTTCTGCTACATTGTCAGGACGTCGATGCCGATTTGACCGACATCGACGCCTACCGCCGCGACGGGGGCTACGATACCGCCAAGCGGGTAGTGACATCGATGCCGCCCGAGGACGTGATCGGGACTGTCAAGGATTCCGGATTGCGTGGGCGAGGCGGTGCGGGATTTCCGACTGGTCTCAAGTGGAGCTTTGTTCCCAAGGATACGGGAAAGCCCACCTACCTGCTTTGTAACGCCGACGAGAGCGAGCCGGGAACGTTCAAGGATCGCGCGATCATCGAACACGATCCGCACCAACTGCTCGAAGGAATCATCCTCGCTAGTTATGCGATCGGTTGCCACACGGCCTACATTTACATCCGCGGAGAGTTCGCCGACGGATACACCACCTTGTGCCGGGCGATAACGGCGGCTTATGAGGCCGGCGTGCTCGGTCCTTCGGTGCTCGGCAGTGCCTACGCACTCGACATTTACGTTCATCGCGGTGCCGGCGCATACATTTGCGGCGAAGAAACCGGACTGATCGAATCGATCGAAGGAAAGCGGGCCTACCCGCGTATCAAACCGCCGTTTCCCGCGGTCTACGGTCTTTTCGGCTGTCCGACGATCGTCAACAACGTCGAGACGCTCTCCTGCGTCCGCCACGTACTCGAGCGCGGAGCCGACTGGTTCAAGTCGCTCGGTCCGGAGAGCGGTCCGGGGCCCAAACTCTACTGCGTCAGCGGACACGTGGAGAAGCCGGGCGTCTACGAATTGCCGATGGGCACGCCGCTGCTCGAGATCATCAACGAGCACGCCGGCGGCGTTCTCGGGGGCCGAGCGCTAAAGGCCGTCATCCCCGGGGGCTCTTCCGTGCCGATTTTGCGGGCCGACGAGGCCGACATTGCGATGGACTTCGATTCGGTGGCCAAGGCCGGTTCCATGTTGGGTTCGGCCGGAATCATCGTGATGGACGAGACCACCTGTATGGTCCACGCGTTGCGTGCGATTTCTTACTTCTATCATCACGAGTCCTGCGGCCAGTGTACGCCGTGCCGCGAGGGCACCGGCTGGCTCGAGAAAATCGTCACGCGTATCGATGCCGGACAGGGCCGTGCCGACGACATCGAGACGCTCGACAGCGTCGCTGCCGGCATGATGGGGAATACCGTTTGCGTCCTGGCCGATGCTGCGGCGATGCCGGTACGCAGTTTCCTCGCGAAGTTCCGGGAAGAGTTCGAGGCGCACGTGCGCGAGGGCCGCTGCGACTTGACCGCAGCGGGACGCGCGGTGGCGTGAGGACGCGATGCCTGAGGTAACCATCAACGGGATCACGATTTCGGTCGACGCAGGCACCAACGTCGTCCAAGCAGCGGAGGCCGCGGGCCAAGAGATTCCGCACTACTGCTACCATCCAGGCTTGTCGGTCGCCGGGAACTGCCGCATGTGCTTGGTCGAGATCAAGGCGCTGTCGGCGAAGCAGGCCAATCCGCTGCCCAAACTTCAGATCGGTTGTAACACGGTCGTTCAAGACGGCATGGTCGTCGAGTCGGACAACGAACGTGTGCGAGAGGCGCGACGGGCCGTACTCGAGTTTTTGCTGGTAAACCATCCGGTCGACTGTCCGATTTGCGACCAGGCGGGCGAGTGCAAGCTGCAAGAGTACTATATGGACTACGGGCGCCACCCCAGTCGCGTGGCGCTTGGAGACAAGGTGCACAAGGGCAAGGCGATTCCGATCGGTCCGGACGTCATGCTCGATCAGGAACGCTGCATTTTGTGCACGCGCTGCATTCGCTTTCTCGACGAAGTCAGCAAGAGCTACGAACTGACGATCACCGAGCGCGGCGACCGCAACCGTTTGACGCTCGCCAGCGGCGCCTGGGTCGACAATCCCTATGCGGAAAACATCGTCGACATTTGTCCGGTCGGCGCGCTCACGAGCAAGCAGTTCCGTTTTCGTGCGCGAGTTTGGTACCTTGACGCCGCCAAGTCGATTTGCCCAGGTTGCGCAACCGGCTGCAACATCGAAGTCCATTCGCGGAAGGGCACGATCTATCGTACCAAACCGCGTTACTGTCCCGAAGTAAACGGCTATTGGATGTGCGATTACGGCCGCGGCGTCTTTCGCTCGAACGCGTCCGCCGACCGGCTCGACACGAGCATGCTACGCGAAGCGGGGCGCTTCGTCTCAGCCGACTACGCCAGCGTCGTTCAGGTTGCGGCGCGATCCTTACGTGCCGCCAAGCGCGTGGCGATCGTGGCTTCGGCCTCGCTCAGCATGGAAGAGGGTCTGTTGCTCTACGAGATCGCCGAGACGTTGGGGGCAGGCGAGAAGATGCTCGTTTCGCCGGCCGCGTCCGATGTTGCCGACGACGGGAAACTGATTTCCGGGGACCGCTTCCCGAATCGACGAGGGCTGCTAGCGCTCGGCTTCAAGGAGTCCAGCGCGATTCCCGAGGACGTCGATGCCGCGATCATCGCGCGCTGCGACCCGTCCGCCGGCGAAGAAGCCTGGCAACGCCGTCTCGAGTCGCTGGCGTCGACGGTGGTGATTGACGAGCGCTGCCGGGAGACGACCGCGTTCGCCGATCAAGTACTCGCAATTGCGAGCCATTTCGAGCAAGCAGGGACCTTTGTCAATCGCCAAGGCCGCCTGCAGCGGTACGAAGCCAGCGTCGCGCCGCCAAAGGACGCCGTGGCGGGCTGGCGGGCGCTTTCAACGCTTCTCGCGGCCGTCGGCGGGCGGGTATACGACTCGTTTGACGAGGTGCTGCTGCGCGTCGCCGAAATCGTCGCCGAGCGCAGCGAGATCGACGCGAGCGGCATCGATTGGCCTGAGAAAAGCACTCTCGTTACGGCCGCTTGAATTCCTGACCGCTAGCGATTAGCATGTGCCTTCGCGTTGCCGCGGCTCTCCGCCGAGGGTTACGAGAATGCAGGCAAACGCCGGTAACCAGCCCGGCGTTTCGAAAGAAATAGGAGGCCGGCCACACCAGCCGGACAGCATCCATGGCCCCAACAAATAAATCTCAGGCGTCCGCGGCTCGTGCGGAGACTGCGGCGGCGCCTCACGAAGAAGAACCCCGCATGCTGACCGGCTCCCAAATCGTCGTCGAGTCGCTGCTGGACGAGGGCGTGGATACCGTGTTCGGGTACCCGGGCGGAGCGATTCTTCCGACTTACGACGAACTCTTCGAAGCCCGGGTCAAGCACATCTTGGTGCGCCACGAGCAGGGCGCGGTCCACATGGCCCAGGGCTATGCGCGCGTCAAAGGCGGCCCCGGGGTGGTCATCGTGACTTCCGGTCCCGGTGCCACGAACACCGTCACCGGTCTCGCCGACGCCTACATGGACTCAACACCGGTGATCGTTTTCAGCGGCCAGGTGCCGACCAACATGATCGGTAACGACGCTTTTCAGGAAGCCGACATCGTCGGCATCACTCGGCCCTGCACGAAGCACAACTTTCTCGTGAAAGATGTTCGCGACTTGGCGCGGATCATTCAGGAGGCGTTCTATCTGGCCACCTCCGGTAGGCCGGGGCCGGTGTTGATCGATCTACCGAAGGATGTGCAGACGTCGAGCTGTGCCTATCGGCGCAGGGCCAAGCTCGACATCCGAGGGTACCGGCCGACGCTGCGCGGCAACAAGCGCCAGGTGGGACGCGCGCTCGACCTGCTCGAGCGCGCCAAGCGACCGCTGTTCTACGTCGGCGGTGGCGTGCAGTGGGGAGATTCTGCCGGCGTTCTTACGGAGCTTCTGCGTGAGACGGGCGCCCCCGTTACGACTACCCTGATGGGGCTCGGGACCTTCCCGGCGTCCGATCCGCAGAACGTCGGCATGCTGGGAATGCACGGCGGCTATTGGGCCAACATGGCCGTGCAGCGTTGCGACGTGCTGCTGGCGGTGGCCGCGCGTTTCGACGACCGGGTCACCGGTGATACCAAGCAGTTTGCTCCGCAGGCGCGGGGTCGCATCGTCCACGTCGACATCGATCCTTCTTCGATCTCCAAGAACGTGCCAGCAGATATCCCGATTGTTGGGGATGTTGGCAATGTTCTTCAACTGATGCTTGAAGGTTCGCGCGCGCGCGAGTTCTTCCGTTCTTCGCGGCAGGAGTGGCAACCCTGGCTTGAACAAATCGCCACATGGCGCAAGGAGAGGCCGCTGGGCTACAAACGGTCGCGAGACGGCCACATCCTGCCGCTAGCCGTGTTCGAGACGCTGCAGGAACTGACTGGCGGCGATGCCATCGTTGCGACCGACGTCGGTCAGCATCAGATGTGGAGTGCGCAACTCTTCGGTTTCGAAAAACCGAGGTCCTGGCTCACCTCGGGCGGCCTTGGGACGATGGGCTACGGCCTACCGGCTGGGATCGGTGCGCATTTCGCCGACGCCTCGCGTCCGGTGATCGTCATCAGCGGTGACGGCAGCATCCAGATGAACATCCAGGAGTTCTCGACGGCTGTTCAATACGGCGTGCCGGTCAAAGTGATCATCTTGAACAACCGCCACCTAGGAATGGTTCGGCAGTGGCAGGACAAGTTCTACGAACGCCGCTTCTCGCAGTCCTACTTCCAGTCCCTGCCTGATTTCGTCAAGCTCGCCGCGGCCTACGGTGCCCTTGGAGTTTGTGCGCACACCCC
>CAZJCO010000106.1:0-8856 GCA_964544375.1 uncultured Myxococcales bacterium | reverse complement strand
CGACGACACTTGTTGTGCGGTCATGGCAGCTCGAGTCGGAAGTTAAAAAAGGGGCCGGGCCGCAAGTGGCCCGGCCCCTTTGGACCATTTGCTACCCTTAGGCCTACGAAGCCTTGAGAGCGGTCGTCGACGTGTTGAACACGGCGATGATCTGGTCGCGCAGCGCGGTCACCGCGCCAATCGTTGCAACAGCAATCAGAGCGAGAAGCATGGCATACTCGGCCATCGACGCCCCAGTTTCGTCTTTCCACAGTTCGCGAGCAATCTTCATTTTCGTTCCTCCTAGAGCAGTTCTTTCGCTTTTGGGCGCTGGCCGGAGCCGACGCACGTCGCAATTGATGCAACCGATGTGCCAGAGCCGAGCGAAATCGGCTCGTTTGCCGCCGGGAGCTCGTCTGCTGCGCGCTACGCAGTGCCGGCCAATCAAGCGTTTGCTCCGTCACCGTATCCACCAACAAACAGCAAGCTACTGATTTTCAACGCTTTGTAGTGCGGTGCGACAGCGTCCGAGTAGATCTCCGCCAGAGCGCGCGAAACTCGCTCGCATCCGCGCGGACTGCGTCTCCATCTCGCCGCTGCGGCCAATTTCGAGCGCACACCCTACGAACAACCGTCGGCTAAATACCGCACAGTTGTTATGTCGTCACTCAGGTTCCCTGCCGCAACGCTTTCCGTGCACAGCGTTTTGGCGGGTCGCGCCCATCCGCGCTAGGCTAGCCTCCAGGCATGCTTCGAGAATTGACCAAGGCAATCATTGCGATTCTTGCGGGCCTACTCGTCGGCTACGTCGTGCGCGATCGTTGGACGCCGGTCGCGCGCTCCGACCAGCCGTCGATTGCGGGCGCCGGTCTGGTCAGCCCGCCACCGGCACCGTCATCTCAGCAAGAAGACCCGATCGCACCGCTTAGTGGCGATCTGAAAGAGATCAAGGAGCAAGTTCGGGCTCAGGCTGCGCTACTAGAGCAACAGGGACGCCTGCTGAGCGAGCTTACCGGAGTGCAGCGCAGTCAGACCGAAGCCCGTTTGGACGTTTGCCGCCGTGTCCAAGAAAATCTGCGCAAGCAACTCGAGGGCTGTCTTTTCGCCAGAGCCGACCTCGAAAGGACCCAGCCGGCGGTTCCGCAGCCGGTCGAACCAGGAACCATGCGGGTAGAAGAAACCGTCGAGCATCCGGCCGGCGCCAACGCCAACGAAAAGAAAAAATAGGTTCGCGAGGCCCCGAGGGCCGGTCGAATCGTGCAGCGATGCAATACCGCTGCCGGCTTGACCGCATTGCACCACAGCGCTCAGCCGGCGGCTCGCCCCCCCTGCGGGGTGTTACAAGCGTGGCGATTGGCCAGGTTCGCGCTGTCGCGAACTCGAAAAACCCCTAGCCAATGCCCCCTCCTGCCTGGCACAAATCTTGTTTGTCTGGAGTGGGAGCGGGGCATGACGATGCAAACCGACAGCACCAGCAATCAGACCATCCGAGCACCTCTGACGCGGGGGGATCTCGAGGATGTAGACTACGATACGGTATTCTTGCTGGTCGAACTCGCGGATGCGATCCGACGTGGTGTCAGCTACTTTTCGCTCGGCGGCGACCCGCTTCGCAATCTCAACGACGTCCTCAACGCCCTGGTCCTCGACGGCGAAGTCGCGTTCGACGACGAGCTGGCCGAGGAACCGATCGCCCACTGAATCATTGCTTGTTGCCAGCGGGCGGCCGCGGAACCGCCGCCTTCGGCTTAGCGCGCGGCGCGGCACCGTCAACGTAACCGAGCGCGCGAAGCTGCTCCCAAGTCTTCTTGTCGACCGGAACGTCCGAGCCACGTCCGCCGCCGTCCTCATAAGAGGCAATCGTCTCGATAGAACGCCCGACCTGCGCCGCTACCTCGGCAATCACCCGACCCTTCATATCCGAAGCAACCGGACGCCCGAGCAGGTACAGCACCGTCGGCGTCACGTCCTCGATGTAGGCGCGCTCGCCCGCCTGGCCCTGCAACTTCGGCCCCGAAACCAAATAGATGCCGTCGAAATCGTGCGTGCCGATGGCCATCGCACGGTTCTTGTTGGAGTGGAAGCCGTGGTCGGAAACAATCACGACGTAGTCCGGGCTGCCCGCCTTTGCGAGCACGTCGCCCAATTCGCGATCCGTCTCCCGGTAGGCATCGCGCACGGCTTCGCCGTAACGGCGGGCCTTTTCCGGATCCACGCTGTCGTAGTCCTGCGGACGCATGTAGGCCCAGTAAGGGTGGGAAACACGATCGACGAGCGTGTCGATAAAAATGAGTAGCCGCCAGGGATCGGACGCATAGGCCGTAGCCGCCGCGGCCTGGATCCGCGAGATGTGCACCAAGTGCTCGGCCAGGTATTCCGGCGTCCAGCGTTCCGCGTGCTTACTCCATCCGGGCCCCTCGGGGATATAGGGCACGCCGATCTTTCGGCGAACGTCTCGAACGGCATCGCGAGGCCGGCTGAATTCGAACTCATCATCGACCCGGTAGCACGGCGAGACGTAGAAGTTTTGTTCGTCGAGACGCCGCACGCGCATGAAACCCCGCCACGCCTGGCGGCCGGGAATCGGCACCGCGAACCAATCGCTCCACCCTCCGATCTCAAGCCTCGACGCGTGTTTAATGATTTCTTCGCCGTTTGCGCGAAACACGGCGGGAACCGTCCGCTGCCCCAGAGCGTCTAGCCGAACGACGATCCCCGTTCCTCCTCCCACGGTGGAACCGCTGAGCGGAAAGCCCGAGAGCATCACACCGCTGACGTCTTCGGGGGGCCAGCTACCGGGGACGTTGAATACGTGGGTCAGCAGACCGGCGGCGCTGGTGATTTCCCACAGCGCCTTGACCTTGCGGTGCGTCGACTGCGACGTCTTCCAGTCGCGCACGCCGTGCTCCTGCAGTGGTTTGCCGGTAAAGATCGTCGTCCAGACGACCGGCGAAAGCACCGGCGGACGGCTTTGGAGCACGCCGCGAACACCGCTCCGGTAAAGTTTGTGCAGGTTCGGAAGCTCGCCGGCCTGCAACATCGGCTCGATCACGTCCCACGTGCCACCGTCGATACCGAACACCAGCACCCTCGGCTCGCGTGTTCCTCGAAACAACGAACAGGCCGCGGCCCCCAGGGCCACGCTCAGCGTTGCCAACAACACGATCGTCGCCGTTCGACGTCGTCGCAGAATTTCCTTACTATTCACGGTAGAGCCTCGTCACCGTTTGGCAAAAGCCGTTCCTTATTATTTCGGACACGCACGACGTCGCTGCAGAGAAGAAACGGACAGAACCGAGCCCGATGCCGCGACCCCTCTTGATCGCCATTACTATCTTCGTACTGTGCCTGTCTCTCGGCGCGTGTTCAAAGACGCCGCCTCCGCGAGCGGCCAACGCCGATGCGCTTTGTCCCGATTGTAACGTTGTCTTGATTTCGATGGATACCGTCCGCGCCGACCACTTGGGTCTGTACGGCTACAAGAGACGAACCTCACCGAATGTCGACGCCCTCGGCGCCCGTTCGCTCGTCTTCGAAAACGCGATCAGTCAGTCGGCGTGGACCCTGCCCGCCCACGGCTCGATCATGACCGGGCTCTACGGAGGACGCTTGGGCGTGTTGCGCTATCCGGCGACGCGCAAGTTGCCCGACGCGCCGACGCTCGCCGAAACCTTTCAGCAACGCGGCTACGCCACCGCTGCCTTTACCGGCGGCGGCTTCGTCTCGGCACACTTTGGCTTCGACCGAGGCTTCGATGTCTACTCGAGCAAGGGCCGACGGTTCGACAACAATCTGAAGGATGCTCTGGCCTGGCTCAAGAAGAATCGCGACAACCCGTTCTTCCTGTTCCTGCACGGCTACGACGCCCACCGGCCCTACGTCTCAGCTCCTGCGGACCGCCGCGCCGTCGGATTCAAGTCGAAGAGCGCAGGCGATGCGCGCGGATTTTGCGGGCGCGGGATGCGCAAGCGCCCGCCTAATCTAGACGTCATCGTACGCCACTATGATGCCGCCATCCATCACGGCGACCGGCAGGTCGGCTTGCTCATCAAGTCCCTGAAGAAGATGCGCCTGCTCAAACGCACCGTCGTGCTGCTCACCTCCGATCACGGCGAAGAGTTCTTCGAGCACGGGCACTGCGACCACGTTCGTTTTTTGTATCAGGAGCTCATCCACGTTCCCTACGTCGTATACGTCCCCGGTCTGGCAGAACGAGGGCGACGCATGAAGCAAGTGATCCCGGCTTCGATCTCCGTCGCCCCCACCCTACTGGCGATCGTCGGCATGGACCCGTCGCTACCGGGAGTATCGCTAGAGCCCATTCTCCGGGGCGACAAGAACTTGCTCGACGCCGTCTACAGCGAGACCGACAGCCCGGTAGGAACTCTTGGCAGCCGCGGCGAAACCATCGCCATGACGACCAACCGCGACAAACTGATCGAGTATCTCGACGAAGGCAGCAGCGAGGGCTACGACCTGATCGCGGACCCCGGCGAACAACGCATCCTGCCCGAAAGTCACCGCGTCTACAGCAGGCGCAGCGCGCTGAGAAGCTGGAAAGCGTCGCTTCGCCCCCTGCCGAAGCGACGCAGCCAGGACTCCGGCACGCGTATCGGCCCGCCGCGCCAGCGCAGGCAAAGGAAGCGGAGTTTTCCCAAAGCGCAACGCGGCGCGGAGGAGCGCCCGTCGCAGACGACGGACGAAACTCCGATGAGACTGCCCGACAAATTGAAGGACAGCCTGCGCTCGCTCGGCTACCTCGAGTAGGCTATCCGCCCTTCTTTTGCCCGCCGGCGGCTTCCCGGCTATAAGAGGTTGGTTACAGGATTCCCCGGTAGCTCAGTTGGTAGAGCAGGTGGCTGTTAACCACCCTGTCGCTGGTTCGAGTCCGGCCCGGGGAGCCACGCCCTCCGAAACTTTCCGCTCGGGACATGAGGACGATCACCGTCGCGCGTGCTCGAACGCTCGGGCCATGCGTTCTTGTTCGTCCTTGGGAATACTGTGAGCGTGCGCGACGTCTCGCCAGCCGGTTACAGCACCCACGACCTCGCCGAGGATATCGTCGGCGCGCGGCTCATCGACGCGGAAGTACGGGGCGACCTGCAGGGCGAGTTCCAGCTCCTGGGCGTTGTCGGACTCCGAAATGTTGAGCTTCAGGCCCGCACCGTGAGGGTTGGGATTCATGTCGTACGCTGGAGCCAGCCGCCACCCAAGAGGATCGAGCAAGAACCCATGATTTCGTAGATGATCGTCGGTATTGGAGACACAGATAAAGAAGGCGATGCGTCGCCAGAGCTGCTCGAGGTCATGATCAGTCTGAGCGCCGGACCTCATGAGAAGCTCAGCGAGCTCCAGGTAGCTGGCACCGGCTGCGGCATCGTCACCGTCGCTACGCTGCAAGAGCGTCATGGCCGAGGCAAAGTGGATGCGGTCACCCGTCGTAGTCCGATCAAAGCGCTGCGCCATGAATGTGTGGTGCTCGCTGCCGAACTGGCGCGTTTGTACCACCGCCGTCGCCACGCCCGCGCGTCTGGCGAGTTCATGGACGACGCCCTCCCAGGCGCCCACATCGTCATCATCGCGCCGGCTGGGGAACTTGGCGATCCACAAGGTCCCCTGATCATCGACGATGCTTGCCTTGGGCCTTGCCCCACCAAGCGAGCCTCCCGGAGCGATCAACATCCGAAGCCACTTTGAGTAGTTCGGATCGCTGACAGCATCTTCCCTTTCCAGTTCTAGACTGACGTGCTCGAGCTCCCTCAGCGATGTCCAGGGCGGGGCGGCCAGGGGTTTGTTGTCGTCAAGAAAGGGGCCGTCCTTTGTCGTACGAAACCGTAAGGCGCCCATTCTATGCCGGTCGTGGACACCCAGGAGGTAGTCCGACTCGAGAAGCTCCCGCTCTTTGCGTTGCTCCTCACGAGCGAGTTGGGCTTCGCGCCGGAGCATGAGAACTCGTCCCCAGCGATCGGGACACGAATCCAGGAACACACCGAAGTTGTTTTGATCGGGCGGCGCATATTGAGGGCCACTGAACAATCCCAGGGCGGGATCGAGACTCTGAGCGTGTGGCCCAGCCAGCCAGTCGGGGTGGTACTCGAACGAGAAGATATCCTTGCCTCTGGACGGCGTCGCGTAGAGAGTTCCCATCAGCGTGGGACCTCGGAGGCCAACCCAGTCGGCACAGACTTCGATGATGCGCTGACTCTTCTTGCTCATGGCCTCTTCTTCTTCGGTGCACGTGCTTTCGTCGGAAGCCCAGCGTCCTGTAGCTTGCGTCCCAGCTCATCATCGCGAGCGAGCAGAGCCAGGTCCTTCTCGAGCCCGAGGCAGTGCAACACATTCGAGTACGCCCCGATCGTCACGCCCGGCTCGCCCTTCTCGATCGCAGACAGAGTCGTTCTCGACATTCCGGCTCGCTCGGCAACGAGCCGCGCCGGGAGACGTCGACGCAACCGGGCCAGGCGGATATTCTCCCCCAGCTCCGCCAAAAGGCGCTTTAGAACCGGGAGCTGAACCGTCGTCCTTCTTCCCATAACATCTGCTATTCTAGACGATATTCGTGTTAATGACCACAATATTGAACATTATACTGAACGCCGCTGTCGGGGCCAGGTTGCTCTTTCAGGCGACCATCTGTCCGCTTCGGACCGCGTCAAAGACTGGTCGCGTGTCAGCGAACCGCGCGCCCCGCTAGGCAAGTCCCACATCTTTTCCACGTTGCAAACAAAGCCGGCGTCAAACAGCAGGACTCCGCTGCCCTGTTGACGGCCCCGCGGTGCGGACTCGAGCCTGGTCGAAGGCAATGTTTCGGGGCAAGCGTCCTCCTGCTGCCGGTCCCTGGATCCGGTGCGTATTTTTCTGTAGATCCCGGTGCGCGGACATGTTTGGCGGCTTTGCACGCAACGTAGTGGCGCTGGGCGTCGTCAGTTTTCTGACGGACGTCAGCACGGAGATCATCTATCCCTTGGTGCCGATGTTCTTGACGGCGCTCGGCGCAACGCCGGTCTTCATTGGGTTGGTCGAAGGAATCGCGGAAGCAACGGCCAGTCTCTTGAAGGCCTTGTCCGGATGGTTTTCGGATCGGCTGGGACGGCGTAAAGCAATCGTACTCGCGGGATACGGTCTTTCCAGCCTGACGAGGCCGCTGATGGCGCTCGCGAGTTTGCCGCTACACGTTCTCGCGGTGCGGTTTCTCGACCGGGTGGGCAAGGGAATCCGGACGGCGCCGCGAGACGCCTTGCTCGCGGGGTCGGCTGCTGCCAGCCAGCGCGGGCGCGCGTTCGGCTTTCACCGGGCGATGGATCACGCCGGTGCGGTTGCCGGACCGCTTATCGCCTTCGCGCTGCTGCACACGTTGCTCTCCGGTGACGGGCAGGCAGAAGTGTCGGCGTACCGATCGGTATTCTGGGCTGCGACCATCCCGGCCGTGCTGGCGATCCTCGTGTTGGGCTTCTTCGTTCGCGAGGTCGCACAGCCTGCGAGGCAACCCGCGACCGGCGCCCGCTTGTCGCTTACACCCTTCGATCGGAGCTTTAGACGATTTGTCGCTGTTTCGTTGCTTTTCACGCTCGGCAACTCCTCGGACGCCTTCTTGTTGTTGCGAGCGAACCAAGTGGGAATCGACGTTGCGTGGGTTCCGATACTCTGGGCACTGCTTCACGTCGTCAAGAGCGCGACGTCGGTGCCCGGCAGTTCCTGGTCGGATCGGGTCGGGCGAAAGAAAGCCCTGGCTACGGGTTGGCTGTTCTATGCGCTCATTTATGCCGGCTTCGCCTCGGCCGCCGAGGCATGGCAAGTTTGGTTCTTGTTTGCGCTCTACGGCGTCTACTTCGGTCTGACGGAAGGCACCGAGAAGGCCTACATCGCCGACCTGGTGCCGGTGCAGAATCGCGCGACCGCTTACGGAATCCACGGCTTTGCTGTCGGCAGCGCCGCACTGCCGGCGAGTCTGATGATGGGCCTTCTTTGGACCACCTTCTCGTCGCGCGAGGCTTTCTTCTTCGGTAGCGTGCTCGCCTTGGCCGCCGTGGTCCTGCTTGCTACCGTGCCGACGCGCCGGCAGACCGCCTGAGCGCGAACGGACGTCTCAGGGTAATCTTTTGTTTGACGTCGGTCTATCCTAAACGTAGAATGTGCCCTCGAGAGGCACAAATTGCTTATCAAAGGTACATCACTCAAGACCTTGGGCCCTCAGGCAGCCAAGCTGGTGACAACACTCCACGAGCTGAGCCGCGTCGTCTTCCGCCTCGAGGATGTCCGAGAGATCACCGGGCTCTCCGAAACCTCCGCGCGGAGCTTCGTCCGCAAGCTTGTGGACCGGGGAGTGGCGGCCCGGCTCAAGCCCGGTCTCTACGCTTTGGTCCCCTTCGAGCTGGGGTGGGAGCGGCGGTACCCGGGCAACCCGCTCGTCGTTGCCCGGGAGATCATACATGGCAAGGAGTACTACCTCTCCCACGCGACGGCCATGGAGATCCACGGTATGACGACCCAGCCCCAGCTGGTCGTCCTGGTCAGCACGCCCAAGCCACGGCGGCCCGTAACAGCGCTGGGCGTAGAGTTCCGGTTCGTCCGCTGTCGGCACAGGCACTTCTTCGGCCTCACCGAGGAGTGGGTGACCAAGCAGGAGAAGGTGCGCGTAAGCGATTTGGAGCGGACAATCATCGACGGACTCAAGCAACCCGAGCACTGCGGCGGCCTGACCGAAGTCGCCAAGGGCCTCTGGATGCGGCGCGAGGACGTGAAGGCCGACCGACTCGTCCAGTACGCCAAGCGGATCGGCGTCGGCGCTGTCGTGCGCCGGCTGGGGTTCCTGTTGGAGACCTACGGGCTGGCCGGCGCGCCGGGCTTGGACCGGCGTGGGAGCGGCTTGACGGGAAC
>CAZJCO010000105.1:0-8867 GCA_964544375.1 uncultured Myxococcales bacterium | reverse complement strand
CAGGAATGCCGAGACCGATCTCGTATGCCGTCTTCTGCTTGAAAAAAAAAATGACGACTTCGCGTCTCCGCTGCGTGATCTCTGTGCTGATCTGCTGTCTGCTCTGTGTGTAGCTGTGTTGTCGGAGCGGTTCTCGGACCGTTAACCTTCAGCGTGATTCCCGGTCCCTCGGCGCTCGCTCCGGTTGACGACGGCGAATCGACGTGG
This sequence comes from uncultured Myxococcales bacterium, assembly GCA_964544375.1. Lineage (GTDB taxonomy): Bacteria > Desulfobacterota > Binatia > UBA1149 > SPBQ01 > CAZQYE01. Next base: position 8,660 of record CAZJCO010000105.1, on the reverse strand, counting down.
CTGCGCGTGACTCCCGTGGTTACCGGAATCACGAACGGAACCCAGGGCGACTTCAATGACGGACCCCTCCTGCTCGAGGGCGGACTAGCCGGAGTCGACGGGGTCGCATCGCTTGTTCTCAGCCAGCCGACCTACATCGGTGCGCAGGTTCCGGCGCTCGGTGGTACCGGCAAGGCTTGTTTCCGTATCGAGCAGGATCCTGCCGCGACCGGCTTCGTCGACTGCGACGGCGGTTCGCCCGTCGATGTTTCCCTGAGGATGGAGAGCCATCAAGGCGGAGCCAACGATCCGCCCGTCCTCACGGTCGGCGCCGGTAGTGACGGCGGGCCGGGGGCGGCGATTCTTCGCGTGCTGATCACCGGGGCCTTGACGAGCGATCCGGCGTTAGCGTGTTCGGACGCCGACTACTCGGCGAGTCCGACGAATACGACGGCCTTGACGACCGGAACCGCGACCAGCGTGATCGATAACCCGCTGCAGGGCGGCACCTTCCCCTTCACGATGGTCACGCTCAGCGGGCAGCCTTTCGACTGCAACAACTGGACGGAGAACGCCGGCGCGAGTTTGGCCCTGCCAAACGTCAATCCGGACGTTCCGGTGCCCGTTTTGGGGACCTTCGACTTTGCGCAGGTCTTGCGGCTGAACGACGATTAGACGCTGAGCCCCGGGGCGTCCGGGCACTGCGCTCAGCGGCGACTGATGCTCCCGGTTTCAGCGAACGCTGCAGCCGCCGTCGAAACCGTCCGCAAGGCAGGGGGGTCGCGCAATCTCTAGCAGCGTGGTGCCCGAGCCGTTGCGCGTGCGGACCAGGCCGATTTCCGGCGCGAACCAGTGCGTGCCGCCGGCGAAAGTGACCTTGGCGCAGCGGTAGCGCCGCAGGTTGCCGGTGCCGCGGAAGAAGTCGAGTGTCTGAAAACCGACGAAGGTGAACTCCTCGCCCGAGATCGGATCCTGCCAACTTTCTCCGGCGATGAGCTGAGCGGGCAGGTAGGCGTTGCCGTTTTCGTCGCGCGCGCCTTGTCCGTAAGGCCCCTGGTAAGAGAGTACGCAGTCGATGCCCGGACAGGCGTGGCTCGATTCGACGGCAAAGGCGAACAGGCCGTCCGCTCCGGTGACCGCCTGGTCGGTGTCTAGTACGGTGTAGGTCAGCGACTCCGGCGGGCTCTTGGTGAAGTCCGTGAGTTCGACGCTGCTGCCCGGTAGCATCGGGAAGCGACCGTAGGCGGCACGCGCCAGATCGACGCCTGCGGTAATCAACGTGCTGTGCCGCCAGCGGCGTCCTCCGGCCCGGACCTTGACGTCGAGCCGGTGGCTGCCGAAGGCCGCCGGCGTGTCGTAGACGACGGTGTAGACGCTCTGTATCTCGCCGGCGACTTGCGCGAACAATCCCACCAGGGAGGGACGCACGCCGAGGAACGTGCCGAACGGGGCCGACAGCGCCCGCAGGTCGGCCTGGTCGACACTGCCGAAACCGAGAGAGAAGACGACGATCTTTTCGTTTTCGATCAAATCGAGCGCTTCGTTGCGGGCACCGAGCGGGCTCGAGTTTTCCTTGCCGTCGGAGAAGACGACGAGAATGTCGTCGCGCTCGGGGTCTTCGAGAATCGCCCGCCGCACCGCATGGAACAGGGCGGTCGAGTTGTCGCCGCCCGGAATCGCGTCGATGTCCGGATCGGGATCCGGACTCCAGGCGACCGATCCCCCGCCGGCCGGGACTGCCCGGTATTCGCCGAGCAGCCGGGTCTGACTGGGCGACGAGAAATAATAGATCCGTAGCACGCTCACCAGCGGAAGGATGTCTTGCGCGAACTCCTGCGCGCTGGTCTTCAGCTTTTGCAAATCGGCCGGGCTCAGGCTCGAAGAGACGTCGAGAATCAGCGTGATACTGGCCTTGTCGACGTCGGCCGGATTGACGCGCACACGTGCTTCCGTGTCGAGCGCTCCGTCGCGGCGCACCTCGACGTCGTCGGCTACGAGCGCCGGGATCGGGTTTGTCCGGTCGCGCAATACGAATTGGAAGAGTTGGCCGGTCCGAGGGTCCGGGCCGCCGTCGCTCAGCAAGAAGGTCGCTTCGTCGAGCACCTGCAGTGCCGATCCGCCACCGCCGCCACCACCTCCTCCGCAAGCCGCGATGGCGACGACAGCCAACGCCGAGGCGATCGTGCCGATCCTACGCACCCTGTTGTTTCCCGGCTGCCCTGGCATTGCCCGTCGGCGGTGCTACTTGATCTCGAGCAACTCGACTTCGAAGACCAGCGTGGCGTCCGGCGGAATCGTACCCGGGACTCCTCGTTTGCCGTAGGCCAGATTGGGAGGGATCGTGAACCGGTACTTCGAGCCGACGTTCATCAGTTGCACGCCTTCGGTCCATCCGGCGATCACGCGGTTCAGCGGGAAGGTCGCCGGTTGGCCTCGCTCGTAAGAGCTGTCGAATTCCGTGCCGTCCGTCAGGGTGCCGCGGTAGTGTACGGTTACCTGGTCGGTCGCCGAAGGCGAAGCGCCACTGCCCTCGGTCAACACTTCGTACTGCAGTCCGCTCGCGGTCGTAGTCACCTTCGATTCTCCCTTCGTGGCGCCGTTGCTTGCGCCGCTGGAATCCCCCGCACCGCTACCCGTGCATGCCGTCACCACGAGTGCGGCGGCCAGAGCCGCTACGGTCGAAAGATCCTTCATCCTCATTTGTCCACCTGCATCTTCCTGCATCTTCTATCCGGGTGCCAGACACCGTTTGCGATCTCTTAGAGCGAATCGGGCGCGAACGCTACTACCGTAAGCACCGGCGGATGCGATCAATCGTCGCCGAACTTCGGGTCGCGTTTTTCGAGGAACGCTTGGACTCCTTCGAGAAACTCCGGCTGATCGGCGAGAACCAACTGGCAATCGCGTTCGTATTGGAGTTGCTCGGCAAGCGAGTGATGCGGGGCCGCGTCGAGCGCCCGCTTGATCCACGCAAACGCACGCGTCGGCCCCTTGGCGAGGCGCTCGGCCAGCGCCGAGGATGCGTCGGCCAAGCTGGCGTCGTCCACGCATTTCCAGATCAATCCCCAGCGCTCGGCGTCCTCCGCCGCCAGCGTATCGCCCGTGAGCGCCAGCGCCCTGGCGCGGGCGCGACCGAGATGGTGGGGAAGAAACCAGCTGCAACCCATGTCCGGAACGATCGCCAACTTGGGACCAAAGACCTGGACGAACTTTGCCGAGCGCGCCGCAATCACGATGTCGCAGCTGAGCGCCAACCCCACGCCTCCGCCGACGGCCAGCCCGTTGACGGCGGCGACCGACGGTTTCGGAAACGCGGCGAGATCGCGAATCAGCGGGTTGAAACCGATGTCCATGTTGAGGGCGACGCGTTCCCCTACACTGAGATCGGAGCCGTCCCGTCCGTTGTCCGTCAAGTCGGCGCCGGCGCAGAAGGCTCGACCGGCAGCGCGAAGCAGCAGCGAGCGGACGCTACCGTCGAAGGAGAGCTCGGAGAGGGTCGAACGCATCTCGCGGATCAGCTCTTGGCTGACCGCGTTGAGAACCTCGGGCCGATTGAGAGTAACCACGGCGACACCGCCGCACTTTTCCAAGAGCAATGTGTTCATGGGCGCAGATGATAGTCGTCGCGGTATATTCAAGAAAGCGGGGAAGTCCGTGGGGCCGCTCGTCAATCCGCGATCCCAAAGATCGCGCGGATGCCGAAGCGCACCGTGTCGGTGCCTTCGTTCAAATGAGGAAAAGGCTCGTCGGGCGGCTTTCGGCCGAGAAACTCGCACAGAGGCTGCCAGCCGTCCTTCACACGAAAGACCAAGAGTCGGTCGGCCGGCACGAGTTCTTGCACCAGGGCGTTGTGCTCGTTGAAGGCCCGGATGTGGTCGGCGCGGCTCGGCGCCTCGCCGGCGACGCGTCGCTCGAGCGCCTCGAGCATCGCCAACCAGCGATCGAGCGAGGGATTTTCATGCCGGCGTGGCCTGAGTTCGGCGTTGGTCGCGTTCAGGCGCATAAAGCTCTCAATCCATTTCTCCGGCTCGCGGACGTTGAGCAGGACCTTGGCGTCCGGAAACTCATCGAGCAGCTCCTGCCAGAAGTGGGCCGCGGGTGCGTCCACCGTGGCCTTGAAGTCGGCAAATAGCCGGCGCCAAGGCATGCTCGCGCCGTTGCACAGGTATTCGTACCAGGCGTCGATGTGGTCGGGTCGCGTGGCCAGCTCGGCCATGTGGTAGCAAGGAAAGCCGAGGGTCGTCAGTGCCGCGTGCGTGGACAGCGTTCCTGTACGGGGAAAGCCCGCTCCGATAATGTCCATGGCAGGTTTCTATAGCAGTATTCCACCGGTAACGAAGCACTTGGATCGGCCGTAGCTCCGCGATACACGGGAAAGTCCATGACGACTGCACTGGACGGCATTCGCGTTCTCGACATGACCCAGTACGAGGCGGGACCTTCGTGCACGCAGGCTCTGGCGTGGATGGGCGCCGATGTAGTCAAGATCGAGCCGCCCGCGGGCGGCGAGCCCGGGCGGGCGTTGGCCGTCGGCGGCGAGTACTCGCCTTACTTTTGCAATTGGAACGCCAACAAACGCAGCGTTGCGCTCGATCTCACCAAACCGGCCGGACGAGACGTGTTTCTGCGCATGCTACCGCGCTACGACATCTTCATCGAGAACTACGGTCCCGGTATCGTCGAGCGTCTCGATCTCAAATACGAGACACTGAAGGCCGTACATCCGACGATCATCTACGTGCAGCTCAAAGGCTTTGGCACTTACGGTCCCTACGCGCACTACAAGTCCTACGACATGGTGGCGCAGGCAGCGTCTGGAGCGTTTTCCGCTACCGGCGAGATCGGTGGCATCCCGATGCTGCCCGGGCCGACGATTGGCGATTCCGGAACCGGCATGCAGGCGGGGATGGCGATCTTGGCGGCTTACATCCAACGCCTGCGCACGGGCGAAGGGCAATGTATCGAACTGTCGATGCAGGAGGCGGTTACCTACTTCATGCGTACGCGCATCGCTTTCGTCGGCGAGTGGGGCGAACTGGCGTGCCCGAGGTTGGGCAACACGATGGGCGGAGCGCCCACCGGACTCTACGCCTGTGCCGGCGGTGGGCCGAACGACTATGCCTATCTAGTCACCGTTACCGACCGGCACTGGGACGCGCTCTGCTTGGCGATCGAGCGTTCCGATTTGGTCGCCGATCCTCGCTTTGACAGCGGAGAGAAGCGAGCGCTCAACGGCGAAGCGCTTCGTGATGAAATCACCGCGTGGACGAAGCGGCACGACAAGTACGAAGTGATGCGGCGCCTGGGCGACGCCGGCGTTCCTTGTTCGGCGATCCTCGATACGCACGACCTCTACCGCGACCCGCACTTGCTGGCGCGTGATTTTATCAAGAAGGTCGAGCATCCCGAGCGCGGCGAGGTTTCATTGCTCGGCTTCCCGACGCAGATGTCGGCGAGTCGAGTGGAGATCAAGCGGGCGCCGTTCTTGGGCGAACATAGCGACGAAGTGCTGCGCGCCGATTTGGAACTCGGCGATGAAGCTCTTGACGAGCTGAGGCGCGAGAAAGTCCTCGCCTGATGAAAAGGAGGAGTCCATGTCCGACCGAGTGAGTGTGACCATCGAGGGTGCCGTTGCCGATGTGCGGCTCAACCGACCCGACAAGCTGAACGCTCTCGACCGGGCGATGTTCGAAGCGCTACGGAGTGTCGGCGAGACACTGTCCGAGGACCGTTCACTGCGTTGCGTCGTGCTGTCCGGTGAAGGTCGCGCGTTCTGCGCGGGTTTGGACTTTGCAAGTTTTATGGCGATGAGCGAAAGCGACAAGCCAAGCGGAGGCCTGCTCGAACCGGTGGACGACGGTCCCGCTACCTTCGCCCAGAGCGCGGCCTACGTGTGGATGTCGCTGCCGGTTCCGGTGATCGCTGCGGTTCACGGATTTGCCTACGGTGGAGGCTTGCAGATCGCCCTCGGCGCGGACCTGCGTTTGGTTACTCCGGACGTCAAGTTGTCGGTGATGGAGATCAAGTGGGGCCTGATCCCGGACATGACGGGGACGCAGACGTTGCGGCACTTGGTTCGGCTCGACGTTGCCAAGGAACTCACCTTTACCGGACGGATCGTCGGCGGTGAGGAAGCCGTCCAGCTCGGCTTGGCCACCCGTCTGAGCGAGGCGCCGTACGACGACGCCATGGCCTTGGCGCGTGAGATCGCCGGAAAGTCTCCGCACGCGATCCGCGCCGCCAAGCAAGTTTTCGGTGCGGCCGGCTACGTCGATCTTGCTTCCGGGCTGAAAAACGAAGCACAACTGCAACGCACGCTCATCGGATCGCCCAACCAGATCGAGACTGTTCAGGCCAATCTAGCGAAGCGCGCTCCGAACTTTGTCGATTGCGACTGAAAGCGGGTAGGCAGCTCCCGCTCTGGCCGGGGAGGGGGCCGGCGTGCTAGGATTCTTGTGTCTCGAAAGGAGTGAGGCATGAAAGAATCTCCCCCCGGATGGATTGCCCTCGTCCTGCTTCTGGGACTGTGCTGCCTGTTGGGATCGTGCAGCGAGAGCAGTCGCGCGATCGTTGCCCCGCCTCAGGTTGCCGGTGCCACGTTTGTTGGTACCGAGGACTGCGCACTTTGCCATAGCGGGATCGCTTCCGATTTTCGCGGGGCGACCCACGCGATCATTCGAGCGACGGACGAAGACGTGGGGCCGATCGGTTGCGAATCCTGTCACGGTCCGGGCAGTCTCCACGTGGATTCCGGCGGCGAGCGTGGGACGATCGTCAATCCGGCGTCGGCGCCGGAGGTGTGTTTCCGCTGTCACTTGGACAAACGGGCCGAGTTCTCGCTGCCGCACAGCCACCCGGTCACCAGTGGTCCGCTCGGTTTGCGTGGTACGCGGATGTCCTGTGCGAACTGCCATAACCCGCACAGGGGACCGGTGATCCCGCGCGGTGCGGCGACCCTCAACTGGGGAAACGACCTCTGCTTGCAGTGTCACCAGGCGCAGCAGGGTCCCTTCGTTTTTGAGCACGAAGCGCTTCGCGAAGGATGCACGGTTTGTCATCGCCCGCATGGATCCGTCAACGACAAGTTGCTCGCCGAGCGCAACGCCACGCTCTGTCTCAAGTGCCACAACCAGCAGCAGCTCAGCCCGGACGATACCTTCGCCATCGGCGGCAGGAACCACGACTCGTCGCTGAGTCAGGGGACCTGCTACAGCGCCGGTTGTCACGAGGCGGTGCACGGCTCGCAGGTCAGCTCTTCGCTGCTCTACTAGGGAGGGGGGTCCGATGAACGAGTTCAGCAGACGACGACTAGGTGGTGCGGCCGTCATTGCTCTCTTGCTGCTGCCGGCGGCGGCTGCGACGGCGGCCGACAAATGGACCGTCGACATGACGCTTTCCGGCGCCGGTCGCTTTGTGAGCGACGACGAAGGCCGCTTCGAAGAACGCCATGGGGTTTCGGCGGAGGCTTCCGGTGGCGTCGAAGATCTTTATGTGGAGCAGACACGAAAGGGCTCCCGCCGATTTCGGGTGCGAGGGCACGCGCTGTTTGACGAACACGATTACCGCCTCGCCGTTGATTTCAAGCCGTTCAGGAAGCTTCTTTTCGACGGCGGATACACTCGATTTCGAACCTGGGACGACGCGACCGGTGGATTCTTTCCCCAAGGCGGCGGCGTGTTTTTGCCGCTCGTGGGCGAGGATTGGGCGCTCGACCGCGCAGAGGCCTGGATCCACGCCGGACTGCGTAACGCCGGCATTGCTCGGGCGGATTTTCGTTATACCCACCGCGAGCGGGATGGCCGGAAAGGCTCTCTGGTTTGGGGCGACACATCGAACACGGGGGGCTTGGGAGCCCGAAGCTTGGTACCGTCGTTCTGGGATATCGACGAGAGCAGCGACACCTTCGAGCTCGAACTCGGCGATCGGATCAAGAACACGAAACTCCACGGTAAGTTCCGCTATCGCACTTTCGACACGGACAATTCGCGCAATACCCGGCGCAACCCGGGGGAGGCGGGGCTCGACCGCTTCATGACGCAGCGAGACGGCAACGACGGCGATTCGATGAATTTCAGTGCGCAGACGGAGAGCCGCTTCAAAAAAGGGAAGGTCGTACTGACCTCCGGCTATTCCTATTCGCGCGTGGACAGCGACATCAACGGCTCGCGTACTTTTGGCGACCGTTTCGGCGCTCCCTTTTCGCCGATCTTCGGCAATCGCCAATTCTTCGAACCCGAGTTCCTCAGCATTTCCGGGTCGAGCGATTTCCGGCTTCACGTGGGTCATCTCAACTTGATGCTACGGCCTCACCGCGACGTGAGAATGACGACCGCGTTGCGTTTCGGTAAAGAACGACGAAGCGGTTCTAGCGCCTACGAGGAGATCCTGCTCGACCCGCGCGTCGTACCGCCGCTGACAACGTCCCCACTGGCCGCCCGCAGTCGGGCGGAAAAGTCGGTGCTCACGACGACGTTCGACGTTCGCTATACGGGCTTCGACTCCGCGGTTCTCTATGTCGAGGGTGAGTGGGATCAGAGCGAGGGCGAACTCTTCGAGCGGCTTGTCCGGCAGAGCGTGACGAGCGGCGAGCGAAGCACCGGCAGCTAGCGGTCAGGGGGTCGCGCGTCGTGTGGCGTCGGCACGGTACCGCCGCGCACGCCTCAGCATGCTCGCTTGCGGTG
>CAZJCO010000104.1:0-8872 GCA_964544375.1 uncultured Myxococcales bacterium | reverse complement strand
GGCCATTGAGACGGGGTTCGTGTCGCACGGCATCGAGGTCCGAGGGCCGCAGACAAAAAACGTCCGCATCGAGTCCTGTGTGTGCTCCGGCAATCAAGACGACGGCGTCGGCATCGCGGCGCGAGCCGGACCGGTAACCGTCGCCGGCTGCGTACTCGAGCGAAACGGATTCGGTAGCAAAGGGAAAGGGATCCTGGTGTTCGAACAGTCCAGCGCAATCATTCAGGGCAATGTGGTGTGGCACAACCGCGACGGGATTACCGTAAGCGATCGGTCACGGGCTCGGCTGATCGGCAACGAGATCAGCGAAAATGCCGACAAGGGTCTGGGCGTACGCGGGGCAACCGTCTGGGGCAGAGACAATCGCATTCTCAGCAATGGCATTGCCGGACCGGGAGGCGAAGCCGGACCGAACCGCGACGGGCTGCGGATCACGCTCGACTCGACCGTACGGCTTCGGGATACGACTATCGAGGGAAACCGGGACCACGGCGTGATCGCCGCCGACACCTCGTCCGTCCTCCTGGTGCGCGGGAGAGTCGCCGGAAACTCGGCTACTGGAGTTCTTGCACGCGATCGAGCAGCGGTGGAGCTCCTGGGGGTTCGCGTTGAAGCCAACAACGGGAGACAAGTCCGCACGATGGACGCCGCAGAAATCGTTCCGACGTGCACCCGCACCAACAACTGACGACGCGAGCTACATCACCGACTTGACACCGAGGTCGGCGAAGCCCTGCTTTTTGAAATTCTCGCGGAACATGTCGCGCAATTTTTCTGCCTGCTTGTCGTAGGCCACCGCATCGTCCCAGGTGTTGCGCGGGTTGAGAACCTGGGGGGCGACGCCCGGACAGGCCTTGGGAAAGCGCAGGTTAAACGCCGGATGGGTGTCGTATTGAACGCCTGCGCCGTGCAGCGTTCCGTCGAGCGCAGCATTGAGCAGCGCACGCGTGTCGCGAATCGAGATGCGCTTGCCGACGCCGTAAGGACCGCCGGTCCAACCCGTGTTGAGAAGTACGCAGCGGGTTCGGTTCTCTCGCATCTTGCCGCCCAAAAGCCGAGCGTAGACCGACGGCTGCTGTGACATGAAAGGCGCACCAAAGCAGGAGCTGAAGGTCGCACGCGGCTCGGTGACACCGACCTCGGTGCCGGCCAGCTTCGACGTGAAGCCGGAAACGAAGTGATACATCACTTCTTCTTCATCGAGTACCGAAACCGGAGGGAGCACGCCAAACGCGTCGGCGGTGAGCAACACGATCGTCTGTGGATGAGGACCGCGCGCTCCTTCGGCAACATTGGGATTACAGGTCAGAGGATAAGAGAATCGAGTGTTCTCCGTAATACTCCGGTCCGTCAGGTCGAGTTCTTGCGGATCGGTCTCCTCGAGCGGCTTGCCCGGCAGCGGCGGAACGTTTTCGATCAACGTTCCCTCCATCGACAGCGCGGCGGCGATCACCGGCTCCGCCTCTTTGTTCAGATCAATCAGCTTCGCGTAACAGCCGTCTTCGAGATTGGAGACGCCGCCTCCCGTCCAGGCGTGCTCGTCGTCCCCGACGAGCCGTCGTTCGGGATCGGCCGACAGCGTCGTCTTGCCGGTTCCCGACAGACCGAACAGCACGGCGGCATCTCCGCCGCTGCCCACGTTGGCCGAGCAGTGCATCGAAAGATGCTGCATCTCGGGAAGGATGTAGTTCATCACGGTAAACATGCACTTTTTGACTACACCGCAGTAATCGGCGCGGCCGGCGACCAGGACCAAGCGGTTCTTGAAGTCGAGGATCACGGCCCGGTTCGAACGCGTGCCATCACGGTCGGGATCACAATGAAACGATGGAACATTGATCATCGTCCAACGTTTTGCGTCCTCGTCGGAGACGCCGGCGATCCGCTTCGGGAACATGTTGTGCGCGAACAGCGAGTGGCTGGCGTATTCGCTGACCAAGCGGTACGGCACCGCATAGCTCGGGTCGGTGCCGCAATAGACGTCCTTGACGTAAAGCCGAGCGCGGCGGCCGTTGAGATGCTCGACGACCCGTCGCACCAGCGCCTCGAAGGTCGGTCCGTCGAACTTCTGAAAATCGCTCTTCCACCAGACCGAGTTTTCGTACTCCGGCCAAGCCACGCCGAAGGTGTCCTGGACGGGCCGTCCGGTGCACGACGGATCGGTGTAGAAGACCAACGGGCCGGCAAGCCCGAGCTTGGTCGCATACGCCTTGCGCTCGTCGTCGGGCCCGTCCGGCCGGACGCGCCCGCGGTCCTTTGCAAGCGCCTCACGAAACAGGGCTTCCTTGTCCAAATTATAGTGATAATCGACACCTTTCAGGCCGAAACGATCCGCTAGTTCCTGTTGGTAATTCATCACGATCTCCTAACGGAAAGCTCCCCAAACTTCCGCACATCTGCAGCTGACGGCTTGCGGCCTGGTCCCACCAACGAGCGGCTGCCCGGCGGCTACAAAACTGCGGCAGTGTAGCCAGGACGCCGCGCTGCATCAAAAATCGAATTACCCGCCGCCATTGGCTATGCTGTGCAGCCTCATGGCGAGAATACTCATCGCGGGCTGCGGCTACGTCGGCACCGAATTAGCCCTTCGCTTGTCGCGACAGGGACACGAGGTACTGGCGCTGCGCCGCGACCCCAGCAAGCTGCCCGAAGGACTCGATGCGATCGCTGCCGACCTGTGCCAGAGAGAGCTACGCAGCAGCCTCGTCGGCACCTTCGACTACGTTTTTTTTACCGCGGCCAGCGACCAGCCCAACGAGGCGGCTTACCGTGCGATCTACCTCGACGGGCTGCGAAACCTCGTCGGCCTGCTAAGCGAGCGAGAGCCGCGGCCGACAAGGCTGCTGTACACCTCGAGTTCCGCGGTATACGGGCAGCGTGCCGGCGAGTGGGTCAACGAAGACTCTCCGACCAGCGCCGACTATTTCCAGGGAAGTGTTTTACTAGAAAGCGAAGAGTTGGTACGTCGAGCGCCGTTTGCGACGAGCGTCGTTCGTTTCTCTGGAATCTACGGTCCGGGACGCGCTTCCTTGCTCGATCGCCTGCGACGCGGCCAGCTGCGCGTCGCCGCTCGCCCGGCCTGGACCAACCGGATTCACCGCGACGATTGCGCCGCCGTGCTGGCGCACCTGATGGACACGGCCGAAGCCGAGTCGCTGTATCTCGCATCGGACGACGAACCGGTCGAGTGGGCGACGGTCGTCGCCTGGCTGGCCGAGAGACTTGCAGTCCCCTGCCCTGCACCCGACGCGGGCGCCTGGGCGCCCCGCAGCAGCAAACGCTGCGCAAACACCCGGCTCCACAGCAGCGGCTATCGCTTCCGCTATCCCACCTTCCGTGAAGGATACGCCGCGATCATCGACGATGAGGCTTGCGCCAAACCAAGGAGCGGTATCACCCGATGAGTCCGTCTGCAGCGATTCGAACGACAACGGTCGGAAGCTGGCCGATTCCGCCTCAACTCAAATCAGAGCTCACGCGTTACTATCGCGGGGACGTCAGCGACGAGGATGCCTACGACGTCCTGCAACGAGCAGCGGCAATCGCCATGCGCGAGCAGCGCGACTGCGGCCTCGATCAGATCATGGGCGGAGAAGTGTTCGCCCCCGACTTTGTGCACCATGTTCCGCCACGGCTCTCCGGTCTGCGTTGCGTCAAGCTGCGCGATCATCGCGCCGGCTATGAAGGCGTGGCTTCCTACGAGATTTCCGGAGACATCGAGGCACCGCGTGGTACCGGCCACGCCCTGGCATTTCGCCGGGAAAAGGCGGTCGAAGCAACACTCGACAAGGCAGCGGTACCGTCGCCGCTGACGATGATGATTCCGTTTTTTGCCGATCCTCGGTGCGACGAGCAACTCGGCAACATCGCTTCGGTCGTGCAAGCCGAAGTCCGCGACATGGTTGCGGCCGGTGTCGCCGAAGTGCAACTCGACGCGCCGGCCGAAGCGGTAGCGATGATCCTCGGTCTGCGACCGGTAGACGACATTCTGCAATCCCTACTACGACCGTTTCACGGATTGCGCGGAATTCGCCGGACGGTCCACTTCTGTCTCGGCGACATGGGCAGGCGACCGTTCACCGAGGAACAGAACCTCCACTCTTTGATGCCGCTTCTAACGAGACTCGATGGCCGCGTCGATCGCGTACACCTGGAATGCTCCTACACGCAGCAATGGGCCGAACACGCCCTACTGGCAGAGCTGCCGCCGTCGATCGAGGTGATCGCAGGCATCGCCGACGTAAAACGGGAGCCGCAAACGGTCGACGATCTGCGCCGCCGCATCCAGCAGCTCGCAGAAACGCTACCGCCGGAGCGGCTGCTGCTATCCTCGTCGTGCGGATGCGGGCGTTGCGCGCCCGATGATGCCAAACGCTTGATGACGAACCTCGTCGAGGCGGCGCACACGTTGTAGTCGCCGAGACCGGCCGTGCGTTCGGCTAACTCTCGCGCGGCAAACGGTCGATCTTCGCCGCCAGCACGAAATCGCTCTCGCTGAGCCCGTCGATCTTGTGCGTCCACAGCTCGATCGCCACGGAGCCCCACGACAGCCGCAGGTCGGGGTGGTGTGCTTCCGACTCGGCGAGTTCACCGACTCGGTTTACGAACGCAAGCGCCGAGGCGAAATCCGGAAACCTAAACTCTCGAAACAGGCGGTGGTCGTTTTCGACCGTCCAAGAGTCGAGCTGAGCCAGCAACGGCTTGATTTGTTCCGCCGTCAGCGGCGCAACACCGCCGCGACAGGGTTCACAGGTCTTATCGGCAAGATCTTCGGTCGGCATTGTGTCACCTCGCTTTTCGAATACGCTACCCGCCGCCCGCCGCACACCCGGATCCGGATCGTTTTCGCGTACCGACGCCAGCCGTTGTGAAACGGCAATACTCTCATCAGCCGAAGAGCCGGAAGCTGTTAATCCCGAAAGTGCAGCCAGACGAACCCCTCGATCACCGTCGGCGAGACCGGCAAGGAAAATCTTCTGCCGGCTCAAACCGGCATTGCGCAGACAATAGAGGATCATTTTGCGACGGCGCGGATCGGCATCCTCCGCGACGCTTTCGACCTTAGCCAGCCAAGCGGGCGCGGACGCCAGGGCTCGGCAGAGCAATTCGGCTGCAGCCCAGCGAACGTCGCTGTCGGCGCAAGCCAGCTGTTCGATCGCCACATCGAGCACGGCGTCATCGACGCGGCCGCATCGCGCCAGGGTATACGACACTGCCCAACGCACCCGTTGGTCGTTGCTGAACAGCTTCCGGCGCAGTCGGCCGTACACAGAGCCTTGGCCGAGGGCATCGACAAGAACGTCGCTAGCGAGCCGACTGCGCGATGCGTCCTGGCTTGCGAGAAGCTCGAGGAGAACGGACAACGCCTCGTTGCCTAACTCGTCGCCGCACCGAGTTGCAGCAGCGGTCAAGACGGCGGCCGATGAAGACTTGCCCTCCCGCTCGAGCAGGCGACCGAGATACGCAAGCCGCGAGTCCATCGGCGCGGATTCTAGCAAAGTCGGCTCGCCCGGGCCAAGGCCTCCGCGCCATGCCCACCCTGGCGGCCGTTGCCGGCGCCGACCGGCGCGGCTATGGTTGGCCGGCGGAAGGGAAAACGCCGATGACAGCAGCACCAAAACAGATCGAACGCCGCCGCGTGACACGGATCGGTGTGCTCGGAGGTCTCCTGCTGGCGGCCGTGGCCGGCTATCTCTTGTTTCAAACGATGACGCTGCAAGCGGCGCGCTGCGAAGTCTGCATGCAGTACAAGGGGCAGAGCAAATGTCGCACGGTCGGTGGAGCCAACCGGGATGAAGCGATGCAAGGTGCGATCAACAACGCCTGCGCTTTCCTCGCCGGCGGCGTCACCGACAGCCTGGCCTGCAGCCGCACCCCGCCGGTCTCCCAGCGTTGTTGGTAACCGCGCTCAGCGGCCGACGATCGATACGAAGCTCACGCAGCGGCCGGGCCGACCGCCAAGGTTGTGTGTCAGCCCCAAGCGCGGCTCGTTGATCTGCCGCTCGCCGGCCTCGCCACGAAGCTGCAGCCACATTTCGTACATCATGCGCAGGCCCGACGCACCGATCGGATGGCCGAAGGACTTGAGCCCACCGTCGGGATTGACCGGCAGCTTTCCGCCAAGCTCGAAGGTTCCGTCGAGAACGTCGCGCCAAGCCTTGCCTCGTTGGGAAAATCCCAGGTCCTCGTACAAAACCAACTCGGTCGGCGTGAAGCAGTCGTGCACTTCGGCCATCGACAGCTCCTCGCGAGGATCTTCGATTCCCGCTTGCGCGTAGGCGTCCGATGCCGACGCCACCACTTCGGGGAACGTCGTAAAATCGTAGTCCGGCGACAGCGGACCCTCGGCCGGCCCGGCGATGAACGACAAGGCTTTGATATAGATCGGATGGTCCGTGTACTTGTGCGCATCCTCCGCACGCACGACGATCGCCGCCGCAGAGCCGTCGCTGACGCCCGAGCAGTCCATGATGCCAAGCGGATCGGCTACCTTGGGAGAGCATTTGATCTGCTCGAGCGGAACCGTCTTGCGAAACTGCGCCTTGGGATTCTTCTCACCGTTGGCGTGGTTCTTGTACGCGATGCGAGAGAGGACATCTTTGCCGGTCTCGGCGTCGAGGCCGTACTTGTCGAAGTACGCCGGCGCTAGCATGGAAAACTGTGCCGGCGCCGTGAGCTGGCCTTCGGTGCCGTCGCTCGGCGGCGGCTGTACGACCAAACCGGAGAACCCCGAATCTTTCAGTTTCTCCACGCCGATCGCCATCACGCAGTCGTAGGCTCCGGACGCCACCGCGTACGCGGCGTTTCGCAAGGCTTCGCTACCGGTAGCACAAAAGTTCTCGACGTGACTGACCGGCTTGTACTGAAGCTTGAGCGGCTCGGACAGGACCAGCCCCGACAGGTTCCCCATCGTGCCGAGCCAGTAGGCGTCGACCCGGTCGGGATCGACGCCGGCCGAGGCATAGGCTTCTCCGGCCGCTTCGACCAATAGTTCGTCGATTCCCTTGTCCCAGTGTTCGCCAAAGGCCGTGCAGCCCATGCCGACGATCGCAACGCGATCCTTGATACCGTGGCTTGCCATGATCGCTCTCCCGCTCAGCGCGCCGGGCGCGCCTTCCAAAAATAGTTATGAACGCCATCGGCCGTGTACAGTCGGCGAAACGTCATCTCCACGCGGTCGCCGATCGCGACCTTTTCCGGCTCGCAGTCGGTCAGTTCGCTCTCGAAACGTCCGCCGCAATCGAAATCGATCACCGCAACCACCATCGGCGGCTGCGGCGTGAAGGCCAATCGGTCGACGGTAAACGTACGGATCTTGGCGGTCTCGTCAGCGAATGCGACCGGTTCCATCTTGCCGACCGCCTGGCAGGAAACGCAGACGATCTGCGGCGGAAGCTGAGCCGTACCGCAGGCACTACAGCGCGAACCAATGAAGGAAAACTTCCATTGTTCCGAACGAAACGACGGCGGCGCCGCCGGACGCTCCGGATCCGGGCGCCGCGGCGGCTCGGTCTCGAGCAGGCCGCGCCACTTGAGGTAACGCAGGTAGTTCAGGTCACCCCGCTTGGAGTCGAGCCAGCTTGTCACCGTCCGCGCCGGCCGGCCCGCCTCGAGACGGTCGGTGGCACGCAGCAGCAGACCGTCGACACCGTCGGAAACCGACACCAGCAAGATCAGGTCTCCCGCATGCGCACGGTCGAGCGCCGAGGCCAACAGCAATCCGGCATGCGCCGCGCCGATGTGACCCATCTGAAGTGCCAGCGCATCCACCAATTGCTCGGGCGAGAAGCTCTGCCGTTTCGCGACCGCCGCCGCCGCGCGCGGGTTGGGCGCGTCGAGGACCACCGCCGCGAGATCGCCGGCCGAGACACCGGCCTGCGCGAGCAGCGCGCTGACCGCTTTGTCGAGCAGAGGGATGTAGGCTTGGTTGAGCGCGAAACGGTCTTCCCAGCTGCGGGCAAAGCGCTGCCCCTGCGCCCGCCAGGTCGACAGATACTCGTGGGTCTCGGAGTAGGCCGAGACGACCTCGGCCAATGGATCGGAGGCGCCGAGAAGAAACGCCGCGGCGGCATCCCCGCCGGCAGATTCACGCGCGCCTTCCGGCGCGCCGACACGAATGTCGGCCATCGTTGCAAGCGTGTTTCGTCCGGCGGCCGCCGAGTCGAGTCCTTGGAGGATCCCCGCAAGGCCGGCTCGCACGGAGCAGCCAAGATCCGCGGCGCGCGCTTGCGGCGCAAGGTTGAGCGCGGCATGGACCGTCGCGGCGTTGAGTTTCTCCAGGTAGGGTGGCGCCGTCGTAGCAAACAGCAGCGACTCCGGCCGCACATCCGGCACGCCCGCGAGGCAGGCACGGCCGGCTTCTACCGCCATCGTCACACTATCTTCGTCGTAAGACGCTATCGCCCGCTCGCCTTTACCGCCGCGTGTTCCGAGAGCCGAGCCGATCGTCTCGCGCGATAACCTGTGGAACGGAACGTACGCTCCGTAGGACACGATCCCAGTCACTACCAGCACCTCCAGGAAGAAGGCTAACTTAGCGCTGCGACGGAATCGTCACAACAGGACACCCTTGCAGCGTCGCCGCCGGATGCGTCTCTGCGGGCTCAGGCGGAACTACGTTCGGCAGCAGCCAAGGGGCCCGACCCGTCGTTCCCTTTGCTCGCCTCGTTCGCGAGGAGTCGCTGCTGGTACTCCGAAGCTTTCGCTCGCCACTGATCCGCGCGCCGGTCGAGAACGATGGGATTCGCGTTGCCTTCAGCCCCGGCGCAGTCGGCGAGCATGGAACAGGTCCGGGCCAGCTCCGGCAGCGCATCCAAACGCTCGGCCTCGTCGAGCGCGCGCCGCCACCACTCTGCAGCACGCCGGTACTCTC
>CAZJCO010000103.1:0-8940 GCA_964544375.1 uncultured Myxococcales bacterium | reverse complement strand
GGCCGTCCACTCGCGGCCGAGGACGATGGCATGCAGATGCTGACGATACGGGCGAAGGATCACGAGCACGGCGTGGCGGGCATGGTGACCAAGCTCGATACCAGCCAACTGATGTACGATCTTACGCTGCTCGGCATGGACGTCCTTGGCGATCGCGGCGCGCTCGCCAACGGGGAGATGACTGCTCCGGCAATGGGCATGTTCGTCCATGCCTACATGTGGTCCTTCGGTATGCTGATCGGTGGCGGCACGGCCAACGTGCAGAAGAACATCATTTCGGAGCGCGGCCTGGGGCTGCCGCGCGATCCGGCGACGAAACGATAACGAGCGAGCCAACGGCGAACAATGGATTTCGGACTAAGCGAAGACCAAGAACTCCTGAAGTCAACCCTGCGGCGCTTTCTCGCTGAGCAGTGCCCGACGTCACGCGTGCGCGAGATCATGGAAAGCGAGAGCGCGCACGACACCGGCCTGTGGACGGGGCTGTGCCAGCTGGGGGTGAGCGCCCTCGTGGTTCCCGAAGCGCACGGCGGCTTGGGCAGCGACCTGCTCGACTTGGCCCTGATCGCCGAGGAGCTCGGCTACGCCACGACTCCCGGCCCTTTCTTGGGTAACGCTATGGCAACCGTGGCGTTGGCGGAGGCCGAAGACCAGCCAGCGGCCGGTCCCTGGCTCGAGCGCATCGCGAGTGGAGAGGCGATCGCTACCGTAGCGATCGGCGAACAGGCGTGCGAGTGGCGGCCCGACCATCTCGCGGCCAAGCTCGAAGCCGGCGCGTTGAGCGGCGAGAAGACCATGGTTCCCTCGGCCGACGTTGCCGATCTGCTGCTCGTCGCTGCACGCGACGAAAGCGGCCTCGGGTTGTGGGCCGTCGAACGCGAGGCTACCGGCGTGACGATCGATGCCCTCAAAGTCAACGACATGACGCGACGACTGAGCAATGTGTCGCTCGGCGCCGCGGGAGCGACGCGCATCTGCGGTGCTGACGGTCTGGCGCGTACGATCGACGCCGGCTTGGTACTGATCGCTGCCGATGCTTACGGCGGCGCCCGGCGCTGCCTCGAGATGGCACGCGACTACGCGCTCGAACGCGAGCAGTTCGGGCAGAGGATCGGTGCCTTCCAGGCCGTCAAACATCAACTTGCCGACATGGTGACTTCGTTGGAGCCCTCGATGTCGCTCTACTGGTACGCGGCGCATGCCTTCGATCATATTCGCGACGAGGCTCCGCGGCACGCGGCCCTGGCCAAGGCCCACCTGACGGATGTGTACGACCGCATTACCCGCATGGCGATCGAGTTGCACGGTGGCATCGGCTTCACTTGGGAGTATGACCTGCACCTTTGGTTCCGGCGGGCGATCTTCGATCGCGGATTCCTCGGCGAGGCCTCGTTTCAGCGCGAGCGCGCCGCGCAGCTGGCCGGCTGGTAAGACAAAGAAAACGTTGCGGGGGGTATGGACAGCCCCTCCCTTGGGGGGCTAGGCTTGAATCCGTCCCAGGGAAAGCCGTGAAGTGAAGACGTTTTCGATCATTCTCGCCGCAATCTGCTTGGTCGTCGTCACGCTGCCGAGGTCCGGCTTGGCAGCCGACATCGATCGACTGCGAAAGCTCGCGCGCGACGGTGATGCGATTGCGCAAAACGACCTTGGCGTCGCCTTGCACTACGGCAACGGCGTGGAGCGCGACTATGAGCGCGCGCTTCACTGGTACGGTCAAGCAGCGGCGCAAGGACTGGCGGCCGCGCAGTACAACCTCGGTGTCATGTACGACGAAGGGCGCGGTGTCGGCGAAGACGACGCGCAGGCGGCGCGCTGGTACCGCAAGGCCGCCGATCAAGGTTTGGCTCAAGCACAGAACAATCTGGCGGCCATGTACGAAGAAGGGACCGGCGTCGAGCGCGACGACCGGCTGGCCGCTTGGTGGTACCGTCAGGCGGCCGAGCATGGAATCGCCATCGCGCAGAAGAACCTCGGCGTGATGTATGAAGAAGGAAGAGGCGTCGAGGCGGACGCCGTAGCTGCCGTGCGCTGGTACCGTGCGGCCGCCGAGCAGGGTATCGCCGATGCGCAGTATCGGCTGGCGCTGGCCTATCAGACCGGCATCGGCATCGAGCGCGATCCGGCGCGGGCCATTCCCTGGCTGCGCAAGGCCGCCGAGCAGAAGCACGTGAAAGCCCAGAGCATGCTCGGAGTGATCTACGACGTTGGCAGGGGAACCGCCGCCGATCTGGTGGAAGCCGTGCGCTGGTATCGCGCGGCCGCCGAGCAAGGCGACGCCGTATCCCAGTACGTCCTCGGTATGAAGTACCACCAGGGTGAAGGCGTCGAGCGTGACGAGGTGCGCGCCTTTCTTTGGCTCAGCCTGGCGGCCTCTCAGGGCGTCGAACAGGCCGCCACGTACCGCGACGAAGCCGCGGCCAGCATGTCTGCCGAGCAGATCTCCGAAGCGCTCGGTCTGGCCACCGGCGCGGCGCGCGGCGAGCGCTGAAACATAGCGGGCCTCGGCAGGCCATCGTGGACCTCGACCAACAGACTCTGGATGCCCTCGACTGGCCGCTCGTCGTAGAGACGCTGGCCGGGCAGGCACGTACTTCTTTGGGGGCGCGGGCCGCGCGGGAGCTGCGCCTTGCTCGGTGCCGCGAAGAAATCCTCGAGCTGCTCGACGAAACCGGCGAGATCATCGGCATGCACGAACGCGGCGTGGAATCGCCGCCGCTTTCGGGCATCGAGGACGTTCGTCCATTGCTCGAACGTGCGGAGCGCGAAGAAACGCTAGACCTCGACGCGTTGCGACTCACGGCGAGTACGGTCGCGGCTCTCTTTCGGCTCGGGACGTTCTTCGAGACCCAATTGCAGCAGGCGCCGGTACTGGGCGCTGCGGTCGAGCGAATCGATATCGACGCCGCCCTACGTGCGACGTTGGAGCGCGCTTTCGACGAACGCGGGAATCTGTCCGAACGAGCTTACCCGCTTCTCGGCGAGTTGCGGCGGCGCATCGCCGGGCTCGAGCGGCGCATCCGGACCGCACTCGACGAGCTGCTCGCGAGCGACGCTCTGAGCAGCGTATTGCAAGACCGCTACGTTACGATGCGCGGCGACCGTTTCGTCTTGCCGATCAAGGCCGAGGCCAAACACAGCAACGTCGGCATCGTTCACGACGGATCGCGCAGCGGACAGACGGTCTTTGTCGAACCGGCCGCGATCGTGCCGCTGGGCAACGACAAACGCCGGGCCGAATCGCAGTTGCTCGCCGAAGAGCGGCGGATCTGCAGGGATCTCTCGCGACAGATCGCCGGCGGTGCCGAAACGATCCGAAGCGCATTGACCGTGGCGACGCGCATCGACTTGGCGGTCGCCCGAGCGGGTCTGGCGCGACTTCTCGACGCGACCCGGCCGCAGGTAGAAGAAGACGGGGTCCTAACGCTGCGCGCCGCGCGACATCCGGTCCTCTTGCTGGGAGGAAAGCAAGTCGTCGCCAACGATCTGGCTGTGGACGGCGAACGTCCGGTGCTCATCTTCACCGGAGCAAACGCCGGCGGAAAGACGATCGCGCTCAAAACGATGGGCCTGTGCGCCGTACTCGTGCGCGCCGGCTGCTTCGTGCCGGCGGCAAGCGGTTCGCGCGTCGACGTGTTCTGCGATGTTCTGGCCGATATCGGTGATCAGCAAAGCGTTCGCAACGGTTTGTCGAGCTTCTCGGCCCACCTGCGCAACATGCGCGAGATGCTCGAGCGCAACCGGCCGGGCGTGCTGCTGTTGCTCGACGAGGTTGCGTCCGGTACCGACCCGACCCAGGGCGGTGCGTTGGCGCGCGCACTGATCGAACGACTCGCCGACGGCGGCGGCAGGGTGGTTGCGACGACTCACTACGCGCAGCTCAAGGCGATGGCAGCCGCCGATCCGCGGGTGGTGGTCGCGGCCATGGAGTATCGTGACGAGCGTCCCAGTTACCGCGTGCTGCCGGGGGTAGCCGGCGAGAGCAGGGCGCTCGAAGTCGCTCGTTCGGTGGGGATCGAAGCCTCGGTGGTCGGACGGGCGCGCGACCTGATGGGCGATGCCGAGCGGACGCTGGCCGATGCTCTGCGAGCGCTGGAAAAAGAACGCGACGAGGCCCGCCGCCTGGCCGATGATGCAGCTCGGCGCACCGGCGAACTCAGCCGGCGCGAGGAGGAAGTCGGGCGCCGCGAGGAGAAGATCAAGGCGCGGGCGCGCGACCTCGAACATGCCGCGGCCGAAGATTTCCTGCGCCGCGTACGCGAAGCGGAGCGTTCGGTAAGCCGCATCGTCGCCGAGTTGCAAGCCCGTCCTTCGCATCGGGGCGCCGACGACGCGCGCCGGCGGCTCGATGCTCTGCGCGAGCGTGCGGGCGACCCGCGGCGCTTGCGTGAGGCGCCGCCGCCGGCACAGCAATTACGCGTCGGCCAGCGCGTGCGCGTCCCGAAGCTTTCGAGCGAGGGCGAGGTCGTCGGGTTGCGCGGCGATCAGGTCGAAGTGATCGCCGGCCGCATGAGTCTGCGGCTGTCGGTGAGCGAGGTGCTGCCGTTAGCGGAGGCCGCCGGGCGGCGAGAGCGAAAGCCGGGGGCTACGGGCGCGGCCGCCGGACGCACGCCGAAGGCCGGAGACCTCGTCCGCTTCGACGCCAACACGCTCGATCTGCGCGGCAAACGAGTGGCCGAGGCGGTTGATGCGCTCGATCGTTTCCTCGACCGTGCCATGTTGGAAGATTTCGATGGGTTCTTCGTGCTACACGGCCACGGCACCAACGCCGTCAAGAAGGCCGTGCGCGCCGCCTTGCGCGACTCGCCCTACGTTGCCGAGGTTGCGCCGGCAACCGACGTCCAAGGGGGCGACGCTCTGACTGCCGTGGTCCTGCGAGGCTGAGCGACTCAGCTTCGGGCGAAGCGTTCGGGGGTCAGCAGCGCTTCGGAAAAGCGGTCGGTGTTGCCACGGGTGATCAAATCGGCGGCGATTTGCCCGAGAATCGGACTGGTTTCGATACCGCAGCCGCCTTGGCCGACGAGCCAGAAGAACCCATCCACCTTGGGGTCGAAGCCGACCACCGGCACACGGTCGGGGCTGAATGTTCGTAGGCCCGCCCATTTTCGTACAAAGCGTTTCGGCACCATCTGCGGTGCGAGTTCGCGCAAGCGTTCGATGCCGGCCGCAAGCGCCAGCTCGTCGGCCGCGGCGTCGCAGGGTTCGAGCGGGATTTGGTCCATCGGGCAAAAGAGGATCACGCCGTTGGGCTCGTTGCGAAAGTAGAGTTCGTGCGGGTCGCTCCACACCAGTGGCCAAGCGCTTACATCGAGGCCGGCGGGAGCCGCGAAGATCGCGATGCTGCGTCGCATCGGTTGTAGGTCGATCGCCGCCGCTCCGGCCATGCGCGCGACCGGCGCTGCCCACGCTCCGGCGGCGTTGACGACGACGGGCGCGCGCAGCGTGCCGGCGTTGGTGACGACGTCGAGCAACCCGCTCGAGCGTCGTTCGATACCGGTTACTTCGACGCCGGTACGCAACTGCGCCCCACCTCGCCGTGCGTGCCGCAGATAGCTGCTGAGGATTTCGTGCACGTCGAGGTAGCCGTCTTTCGAGAGTAACGCGGCGCCTTCGAACATGTCGGTTCGCAGCACGCCCACACGCTTGGCGGCCTCGGTGTTCGGCAGCAGTTCGATTGCGAGGCCATCGTCGCGAAACGCCGGCGCCAGTTGCTGGATCAACTCCCAACCTTCGTGGCGAAATAGCAGGAGCGCCCCGTGCGCGTCGAGCAGCCGATGTTGAGAGAAGCCGTCGGGCGGCCGGCGTAGGAAACGTCCCCCGAGCAGCTTGAGTTGCTGCACCGTGTAGTCTGCATCGAGTTCCACTAGCGTCGAGGCGCTGCGTCCGGTCGCGTGGTAGGCGGGCTGACGCTCTCGCTCGACGATCACGATGCGGCCGAACTCGCGTTGGGCGAGAAAGCAAGCGAGCGACGCGCCGGCGATGCCGGCGCCGACGATGACGATCTCGAAGGACTCGAAAGAGGAACTGCTCATTTGGCGACCGGTGCTTCATAGCTACGACGAATGCTCGCCTATGTCATGCTGCTGCCGGGCGGTGTGCCCCGGCGCGGCCGATTTGCTAGCATGAGTCGCCGTGCGCTGCCCCGCCTGCCAAGCCGAGAATCCCGATCACGCGCGTTTCTGCATGCAGTGCGGGCGGCCGTTGCGCTCTGTCTGCCGCCACTGTGGGCACGAATTGCCCGAAAACGCTCGATTTTGCGTCGAATGTGGCGGTGCGACGGATGCCTCCGCGGCGAAGAGCCCTTCGCCTCGGTTGCCGCCTACGGCGCAGTCCGAAGCGCTTGAGCTGCGGACGCCGCGTTCCTACACGCCGCCGCATCTCGCCGAGAAGATTCTGAACATGCGCACCGCGGTCGAGGGCGAGCGCAAGCACGTGACCGTTTTGTTCGCCGACGTTCGCGAATCGATGAATCTGGCCGAGCAGCTCGATCCCGAAGAATGGCACGGCATCCTCGACGGCTTCTTTCGTATTCTGTCGGCGGCCGTGCATCGCTTCGAGGGGACCGTCAACCAGTACACCGGGGACGGCATCATGGCGTTGTTCGGCGCTCCGATCGCCCACGAGGACCATGCGCAGCGGGCCTGCTACGCGGCATTGCAGATGCGCGGCGAACTCGCCGGCTACGCCGACGAACTGCGGCGCGCCAAGGGGCTGAACTTTTCGGTCCGCATCGGTCTGAACTCGGGTGAAGTCGTGGTCGGTGCGATCGGCGATGATCTGCGCATGGACTACACCGCGCAGGGACACTCCGTCGGGCTGGCCTCGCGCATCGAACAGCTTGCGGCGCCGGGCGACGTGTACATGGCCGAAGCCACTGCTCGTCTGGTCGACGGCTACTTCGAACTGCGCGACCTCGGCGAGTTCGTGATCAAGGGAGTGCGCGACGGCGTGCGCGTCTACTCGCTGGTTGACCGAGGGGAAGCGCGCACGCGCATCGACGTGGCCCGTGCGCGCGGTCTGTCGCGCTTCGTCGGCCGCGCGCTGGAACTGGCGGTCATCGACGAAGCACTTGCCAAGGCGGCCGCCGGGCAGCGGCAGGTCGTCGGCGTCTTTGGCGAGGCCGGCGCCGGAAAGAGCAGGCTTTGCGAGGAATTCGTCGAACGTGCGCGGCGCCGCAGCGTTCGGGTGTATCAGGCGACCTGCGTTGCGCACGGCTCGCGCATCCCGTTCCTGCCGGTGCTCGACCTTTTACGGGCCTACTTCGGCATTCGAGAACAGGACGATGATCGCACGGTACGCGAGAAGATCGCCGGCCGGCTGCTGATGATCGATGCCGAGATGTTCAAGCCGCGGCTGCCCTTCATCTTCGATTTTTTGGGAGTGGCCGAGCCCAATCAGCGCGTACCCGACATCGAGCCGGAAGTGCGCCAGCAGATGCTCTACGAAGGCTGGAAGCGCAGCATGGAGGCCGACGAGAGCGGCGAGGCCGAGATCATCTTGATTGAAGACCTCCATTGGATCGACGGCGCGAGCGACACTTTTCTCGCCAAGCTGACGGGTCTACTCGCCGATACGCGTACGCTGCTGCTGGTCAACGCCAGGCCCGGCTACGACGCTCCGTGGATGCACGATCCCTCGTACCGCCAGATCGAGCTGCGTCCGCTGGATGCCGAGGCCGTCGCCGAACTGCTCGGCGACCTGATCGGTACCGACCCTTCGACCGAAGCGTTGCGCTATGCGATTGCAGAACGCACCGGCGGCAATCCTTTCTTTGTCGAGGAAGTCGTCCGTTCGCTGGTCGACGAGGGCGCGCTCGTCGGGCAGGCCGGTGCCTACCGCACGACGGGGCCGGTACTGGCGACGTCGGTTCCGCCGACGGTGCAGGCGGTGCTGGCCGCCCGAATCGATCGTCTCGAGGCCGGCGACAAGCAGGTGCTCGAGACCGCGGCAGTGCTGGGCAAGCGTTTTTCTCAGCCGCTGTTGGCGGCGGCGACCGGCCTGGACGAGGCCGCGCTGGCGGGTTCGCTCGACCGTCTCGAAGCCGGCGGTTTTGTCGAGAGGGTAGCGATCTTTCCGCAGGTCGAATATTTGTTCCGCCATCCGCTGACGCGCGACGTTGCCTACAACTCCCAGCTCGCGTCGCGGCGCGCGGCGCTCCACCGGCGGGTGGCCGAAGCCATCGAAGGAGACTGCTGCGGCAAGAGCGACGAGAACGCCGCGCTGTTGGCTCATCATTGGGCCGGCGCCGGCGAGACGCTGCAGGCGGTTCGCTGGAGTCATCGCGCGGCCAGATGGGCGTCCACGCGGGATCAGGCCGAAGCCTACCGTCATTGGCAGAGCATTCGGGATCTGCTCGACGATTGTAAGGAGTGCAACGAGAGCCTTGGCCTCGGTTTGGAAGCACGCATCGCCATGCTCGAGATGGGGTGGCGATTGGCCGTACCGCGTGAAGAGCAGCAACGGTTGTTCGAGGAGACCGTGTCGATTGCGACTCGCACGGGCGATCGCGTAGCCGAGGCGCGGGTGCTGGCCGCCTTCAGCATGGGCGAGAGCTTTTCCGGCCGGGTAACCGAGGCGATGGCTCTGCTCGAGCGTGCGATTCGGATTGCGGCTGAGGCCGACGATCCGATCCTCAACTTTCGCCTCGGCAGTCGCCTGGCCTACGGTCAACTTCTTGCCGGAAAGTTGCGCGATGCGGTCGGTTCGTTGGATGCGGCAATCGTGGCCGGGAGCAAAGTCGATACCGACCTACTGGCCGCGGAGCCTTTCGATCCGCGTTTTTGGTTGCGCGGGATGAAGGCGCTGCCGCAGGCGTATCTCGGCGATTTTGCGAGCGCCGAGCAGGATCTGCAGCGCGGATTGGCGAGCGCGCGAGCGGCCGACGATCGGGCAAGCGTGGGAACCTTACTCGGCGCTTCGGGGGCGCTCGCCCGGTTTCTCCGC
>CAZJCO010000102.1:0-8943 GCA_964544375.1 uncultured Myxococcales bacterium | reverse complement strand
GCCCGCTCGCATCTGCCCGCGCGCGCGCGGGCGCCTGCGCCGGCACCCGCCGCTGCCTCCTGAGCGCGCGGGCTCTCGCGCTACGCTTGCTCCTCGATCATTGGTCGAGTACGGTTGGAAAACTTTTGCGGGAAGTGGCCCAAGACTGTGGAAAGACCGTTCATCACACGCCGCGACGGAGCGCTGCACGTCGAGGACGTCGCTGTTGCCGAGATCGCCGAGCAAGTCGGCACTCCGTGCTACATCTATAGCCTAGCGGCTCTGCGCCGCGCCTTCCTGCGCTATAGAGAGGGTTTCGAGGGGTCGCGGCACCTGGTCTGTTATTCGGTCAAGGCGAACTCGAATCTGGCCGTCCTGCGGGCCTTGGCCAACCAGGGCGCCGGATTCGACGTCGTCTCCGGCGGCGAGTTGGCGCGCGTGCTGCGCGCCGGCGGCGACCCGGGCAAGGTCGTTTTCAGCGGCGTCGGCAAACAGGCGGGTGAGATCCGCGCCGCGCTCGACGCCGGCATCCTGATGTTCAACGTCGAGTCGCCCGCCGAACTCGACCACATCGCCGAGATCGCACGCGCCAGCGGTCGCCGGGCGCCGGTCGCGCTGCGGATCAACCCGGACGTCGATCCGCAGACGCACCCCTATATCGCCACCGGGCTGAAGACGAGCAAGTTCGGCGTCTCGATCGACCGCTGCGTCGAAGACTACCTGCGCGCTCGCGAGATGGACGGCATCGAAATCGTCGGCGTCGATTGCCACATCGGCTCGCAGCTCACCTCGACCGCGCCTCTGCTGGAGGCCGCCGAGCGGATGATGGCCCTGATCGCGCGTCTCTCGGAGGTCGGCATCGAGATCCGCGTACTCGACATGGGAGGCGGTCTCGGCATCGTCTATGACGACGAACAACCGCCGCCGGCCGACGCGTACGCGCGCGCCCTGGTGCAGCTCGCCGGCCAACGCGAACTGACGCTCGTCATCGAGCCGGGCCGTTCGATCGCCGGCAACGCCGGCATCCTCGTCACGCGCGTCCTCTACCACAAGGGCAACGACGAAAAGAACTTCATCGTCGTCGACGCCGCGATGAACGATTTGATGCGTCCGGCGCTCTACAGCGCGCACCACGACGTGGTGCCGGTGGGCGACGTCGCCGGCACTATCCGCGCCGACGTCGTCGGGCCGATCTGCGAAACCGGAGACTTCATCGCGCACGACCGCGAGGTGGCGGCGGTCGCGCCGGGCGATCTGTTCGCGGTGCTCAGCGCCGGCGCCTACGGCATGGTGATGGCGTCGAACTACAACAGCCGGCCACGGCCGCCCGAAGTGCTGGTCGACGGCGCTCGCTATGACGTCGTGCGCACGCGCGAAAGCTTCGACGATCTGATCGCGGGCGAATCGATCCCGGACTCGTTGCGAGGGACGCCGTGAGCATCGAACGCACCTTCACCAAGTTGCAGGGCTGCGGCAACGACTATTTGTTTGTCGACTGTCTCGAGCAACCGCTCGAAGACGCCGCCGAGGTTGCGCGTTTGGTCTCCGACCGGCGGCGCGGCCTCGGCAGCGACGGCATCATCTGCATCTACCCTTCGAGTACGGCCGATTTTCGCATGGAGATGTACAACGCCGACGGTAGCCGCGGAGAAATGTGCGGCAACGGCATCCGCGGCCTCGCCAAGTACGTCGCCGACCGCGGTCTGAGCGGCAAGCACGAACTTGCGGTGGAAACCGACGCCGGTCGGCGACGGATGTGGCTCACACGAGCCGATGGCAGGGTCACCGTCGTGCGCGTCGACATGGGCATGCCGATACTCGAAGGACGCAAGATTCCGGTCGACGCCGACGGAACCATCGTCGACTACCCGCTCGACGTCGCCGGCCGGCGTTGGACGGTCACCTGCGTGTCGATGGGCAATCCGCACTGCGTGACCTTCGACGCCGACCCCGGCGCGCTCGACCTAGCGGCGGTTGGTCCCGAGTTCGAAAACCACCCGTTTTTCCCGGCACGCGTCAACACGGAGTTCATCCGCTGCGAGTCGGCCGAGAGACTGGTGATGCGGGTCTGGGAGCGCGGATCGGGAGAGACCATGGCATGCGGCACGGGAGCCTGCGCAGCGGTCGTTGCCGGCGTGCTCACCGGCCGCTGCTCGCGCAGATCGGTAGTCTGCCTGCGCGGCGGCGAACTCGAAATCGAGTATCAGGAAGACGGCAGCGTGATGATGACCGGTCCTTCTGTCGAGGTGTTCAGCGCTAGCGTGCGACTCGAGCGACACGACGGACGGCTCACGCTCGGGAGTTGACAAGCCATGTTTGAAGGAACCTACACTGCCATCGTTACGCCGTTCTCGTCGGGAACGGTGGACCTCGAAGCACTGCGCGCGCTCGTGCGCGAACAGGTCGAAGCGGGTATCGACGGGCTCGTGCCCTGCGGCAGCACCGGCGAATCGGCCACCCTCGATCACGACGAGCACCAGCAAGTGATCGCCGCGGTCGTCGAGGAGGCCGCCGGGCGCGTTCGCGTAATCGCCGGTACCGGCTCGAACAGCACGGCCGAGGCGGCCCGTCTGACCGCGTTCGCCAAGCGCGCCGGCGCCGACGGCGCCCTGCTGATCAGCCCTTACTACAACAAGCCGACGCAGGAAGGCCACGTACAGCACTACTGCGAAATCGCCGGCGCCTGCGATCTTCCGCTGATCGTTTACAACATTCCCGGGCGCACCGGAGTCAACATGAGTCCGGAGACGATCGCGCGCATCGCCGAAATCCCGACCGTAGTGGGCATCAAGGAGGCCTCGGGATCGCTCGATCAAATCTCGCGCATCCTCCAGTTGTGCGGATCGGACTTCACGGTACTGTCCGGCGACGACACGCTCACCCTGCCGATGATGGCGCTCGGCGGCAAAGGCGTGATCTCGGTGACCTCGAACGTGGTTCCCGCGCGCTTCTGCCAGATGGTTCGCGCTGCCGCCGGCGGCGATTTTGCAAGCGCCCGGTCGATCCATTTCGAGCTGCTGCCGCTGATGCAGGCGCTGTTTCTCGAAACCAATCCGATTCCGGTCAAGACCGCGCTGGCGCTGCTTGGCAAGGTTGGCGAGGAACTCCGGATGCCGCTCACGCCGATGACTCCTGCCAATCGCGAGCGCCTCGAACGGCAACTCTCGGCCTCGGGGCTTCTGAAGTGAGTGCGCCGGCAAGCGTGCCGTTGGTCGTCGCCGGCGCTTCCGGGCGCATGGGCCGTCGCATCATCGCCTTGGCGCAGGAGGACCCTGCCTTTTCCGTTGCCGGTGCGTTCGAAGCCGAGGGCCATCCCGCCGTCGGCCGCGACGCCGGCGAATTGGCCGGCGTCGGCACGATCGGCGTCGAGATCGGCGACCGCCCGCGCGAGGGCGGTGTCCTGGTCGACTTCACCAGTGCGGCAGCCTCGCTGTCTCACCTCCGCTGGGCCGCCGATCACGGCGTCGCGATCATCGTCGGCTCGACCGGTTTCAGCGCCGAGCAGCGCGCCGAGGCCGAACGTCTCGCCGTCTCGATGCCGACGCTGATTGCGCCGAACATGAGCCTCGGCGTCAACGTCCTCATCAGCCTGGTCGAGGACGCCGTCGCGCGCGCGGGCGACGGCTTCGACTGCGAAGTCCTCGAGCTGCACCACGGCCGCAAGAAGGACGCCCCCAGCGGCACCGCCCTGGCCCTGGCCGAAGCCGCTGCGGCGGCTCGCGGCCTGGATGCCGACCGCTGCTTGGTCACCGCCCGTTCGGGCATGGTGGGCGAGCGCCGGGCCGACGAGATCGGCGTGGTTGCGCTGCGCGGCGGCGACGCGGTCGGCGAGCACACGGTCCTGTTGATCGGCACCGGCGAGCGCATCGAACTGACCCACCGCGCAGCCTCGCGCGATTGCCTCGCTTCCGGAGCGCTCACCGCCGCGGCATGGATCCACGGCAAAGGGCCGGGCCTCTACCGCATGCGCGACGTCATCGGTCTTTCCTGAGCTCTGTGCGCTGAGGCACCGGCGAGAGTTGCCCGGCCGCCACGAACCGGGTAGCTTTCGCTTAACTTTCCGATACTTGGGGGAAGCCGGTAGTTGGGGGAAGCCGGCACTTGGGGGAAGCAAGCAGCGGCTGCACGGAAGCCGCCCGGCGGTTCGGTCCGGCTGCGGCGGCGCAGGACGCGGTGTGAGTAATATCGCCTATATCGGCATCGGTACGAATCTCGGGGACCGTCTGGCCAACTACCGCAAGGCGGTCGAACAGATCGGCGAACTACGCGAGACGCGGGTTACGCGGGAGTCCTCGCTGTACGAAAGCGAGCCCCACGGACGGGCGCGCAACTGGTTCCTCAACGCAGTCGTCGAGGTGCATACGGAACTCGATGCCAAGGAACTGCTCAAGGGGCTGCAGAAGATCGAGACCTCGATGGGACGCAAGCGGACAGCAAAAAAATCGACCAACGTGTCGCGCACCATGGATCTCGACATCCTGCTGTTCAACAGCGAAACGATTACCAGCCGCAATTTGACGCTGCCGCACCCCGAGTTAGCCAACCGCCGCTTCGTCTTGCTGCCGCTGAGCGAACTGGTGCCGGCGCTCAAGCATCCGGTGCTGGGAGAAACCATTTCAACGCTCCTGGTAACGACGCAAGACCGGGGAAGGGTAACATTTTTCAAGCCATGAAGATTTTCATCGACACCGCCGACATCGACGAGATCCGCGAGGCCGCCGACTGGGGTATCCTCGACGGCGTCACCACCAACCCCTCGCTCGTGGCCAAGGCCGGCCGCCCTTTCGAAGAGGTACTGGTCGAGATCTGCAACATCGTCGACGGCCCGATCAGCGCCGAAGTGCTGAGCACCGAGGCCGACGCGATGGTCGAAGAAGGCACCCGACTGGCCGCGATCCATCCGAACGTGGTCGTCAAGGTGCCGATGATCACCGAAGGCCTCAAGGCAACCCGCCGCCTGAGCGACGACGGGATTCGCGTGAACGTCACCCTGATCTTTCAACCGGCGCAGGGCCTGCTCGCAGCGAAGGCCGGCGCCGCCTTCGTTAGTCCCTTCGTCGGTCGGCTCGACGACATCGGCGAGGACGGCATGGCCGTGGTCTCCAGCCTGGTGGCCATGTTCGAGGCCCAGGACCTGCCGACCGAGGTGTTGGTCGCCAGCGTCCGCCGGCCCGGCCACGTCATCGATGCGGCCGAAATGGGTGCCGACATCGCAACCTGCCCGTTCAAGGTGCTCCAGCAACTGCTAAAGCATCCGCTCACCGACATCGGGCTCGAACGCTTCCTCGCCGACTGGCAGAAGAGCATGGCTTAAACTCCCCTACGGAGCCTTGACCAAGGCCCTGCTCGGTCCTACCATGAGCAACTGGTGGGCGCGCCGCGGGCGCGCTCATTTAGTTATCAGGCCACGGCTTGAAAGAGCTGCCAAAAGTTTATTTCGAGCGTCTTCTCGAAAGTTCGCCCGACATCGTGGTCGCCGTCGACAGCGACGGCACGATCATCTTCTACAACGACGGCGCTACCGCCTGCCTCGGTTACGAGGCCGACGAGGTGCTCGGGAAACCGGTGCTACGGATCTATCCCGACGAGGAGGTCGCCCGCGGCGTGATGGCGGCGTTGCGCAGTGACGACTACGGCGGCTGCGGTCACATCAAGAACTTCGAAACCCAGTTCGTCGCAAAATCGGGCGAGCCCGTGCCGGTGGCGATTTCCGGATCGCTCATCTACGACGAAAAAAACCGCGAGCGCGGCAGTATCGGATTTGCCAAGGATGTCTCGGAGCTGCGGCGTCACGAGCAGCTCGAAACCCTAGGCGAGCTGGCGATCGGACTGGCGCACGAAATCAACAACCCGCTCGAAGCGCTGGTCAACCAAGTCGAAATGCTCGAGCGCTACCTCAAAGCCCACGCCTCGCAGGCCGACTACCTGGTCGAGCACGATCGCATCGACGCCATGCGACGCGAGTTGCGGCGCATCCAAGGCATTATCGAGCGGGTCGGCGAGATGGCGGCCAACGGCACGTATGGCCGTGTAGAGTACATGCCGGGACGCATGATGACCGACCTCGGCATCGAAGAGCTGCCGGTGCAGGTTCCGGCGCCGGAACGCCCACGGCTCGACGGCAAGACAATCCTCGTCGTCGACGACGACCCCAACGTGTGCGCTTCGATGGCCGACATCATCGGCCATGAGGGCGGAAACGTCGTCACCTCCGGATCCGGCGTCGAGGCGCTGCATTATCTGCGCGAGCATCCGGTCGACTTGGTCCTGAGCGACGTCGTCATGCCCGACATGGACGGCTACGACCTGTTCCAGGAAGTCCGTGGGAAACGGCCGGAGATCCCGATCGTCTTGATGACGGCCTACTACTACGACAAGGACCACGTCATCAAGCGATCGAAAGCCGACGGCCTCGAGGATGTCATCTACAAGAAACCGATCAACCCCGACCGCCTACTCGAGCTGGTCGACGCTCGCGTCAGCGGCTGAGGACGAAGACCCGTATGGCGGTGCGAATCAATCGCGTCTACACCCGCAGCGGCGACGACGGCAGCACCGGCCTGGTCGGCGGACGTCGCGTCGCCAAGGACGACCCCCGGGTTGCCGCCTACGGTGACGTCGACGAACTCAATAGTGCCGTCGGCGTGGTGCGCGCTCGCCTGGGCGAACCGCCCTATCGCCGGCGCGTGGCCGCGCGCGCTCTCGACGAGCAGCTCGGCCGCCTGCAACAGGAGCTGTTCGATTTGGGCAGCGAACTGGCCACCCCGCCCGAGGATGCCTATCCGCAAATGATCCGCGTCGGCGACGAGCAGGTCGCGCGTCTCGAGCGCAGCATCGACGAACTGCAAAAGGATCTTGAACCGCTCGAGTCCTTCGTGCTGCCGGGCGGCGGCAGCGCGGGCGCCGGCTTGCACCTGGCTCGCTGCATCTGCCGGCGGGCCGAACGCGCGGCGAGCGGGTTGCAGAGGACCGGCGCGGTCAGCGCCGACGTCGTGCGCTACCTCAACCGACTGAGCGACCTGCTGTTCGTCCAGGCCCGATGGATTGCGGCCAAGACCGGGCATCGCGAAACCCTGTGGCAACCAAAACGAAAGGCGGCCGATCCGTGAGCGAATCGCAACCTCTCTACCTCAAACAGATGCAGCTCGGGCCGATGGCCAACTATGTCTACTTGATCGGCGACCCCGAGAGCCGGCGGGCGATGGTGGTCGATCCCGCCTGGGACGTCCAGGCGGTGCTCGATCAACTCGACGCCGACGGCATGACGCTGGCCGGCGCGATGGTGACCCACTTTCATCCGGACCACATCGGCGGCGACCTGATGGGCCATCACATCATCGGTATCCCGGAGCTGCTCGCCAAGCGGCCGGTGCCGATTCACGTCCACAAAGACGAAGCCGACTACGTGCGGCGCATGTTCGGCCTCGGCCCGACCGACCTCGACTTGGTCGACGGTTCGACCACATTGGAAGTCGGCAAGCTTCCGCTGCGCGTGCTTCATACGCCCGGGCACACTCCGGGCTCCTCATGCTTCTTGGCCGCCGGCAATCTGATTTCCGGCGATACGCTGTTCATCGGTTCCTGCGGACGCGTCGACTTGCCCGGAGCAAGCCCCGAGGACCTCTACACCAGCCTTACGACCAAACTGAAGAAGCTGCCCGACGACACCGTGCTATACCCGGGGCACAACTACGCCTCGGAGGCCCGCTCTACGATCGGCCAGGAGAAGCGTTCGAACGTCTTCATGCGCTTCGAACGGCTCGAGGATTTCTTGCACTTGATGGGCTATCCTGGCTGACATCGCACCCCCGATCGGGGTCGAAGAAACGCTTTCATTTCAATACGAAGCAGCTTGCGGGCGGCACTTCGTCGCAGCGCAACAACACGCGGCGCACCCGCGTCATGAAACGAACTCTAAGGCGCGCGGAGCCGGCAAAACGCAGCCTTGCCAACCACCCAGCGCCTAGCGCAACGCGTCATCCCGGCAGCCCGTCCGAGGGTTTCCGGCGCCCGCCGGCGAGCGCTAGAAAATGTTGCGCGAACCCGCATGAGAACACCGTTTTTTCCTTGACAAGCCGGCTCGACGCGACATATCGTGCGCTGTGGTTGGAGTCGCACGGGTGGCAGCAATCCCCGGCCGTCACGTGTGCAAGCGGATTCCAGGGGAAATCAGCCAGGAGGACAACGGTTTATGAAAGGGAGGTCGTTTAGCAAGGCGACTGCGATTTTTGCCGCTATCGCGTTCATCGCGACGGCGGGAGTGGCAGGCGCTCAGGTAGACAAGGACAACGCAAAATGCCGGTCGGCGATCTATAAGACACAGTCGAAGCTCGCCGCGACGGCAGCAAAGGCCGTCGACGGTTGCTGGAAGAGCGTGCTCAAGGGCAAACGGCCCGCCAGCACGGACTGCAACACCCCGTCGACAGCAGACAGCAAGGGCAAGATTACAAAAGCGCAAGCGAAGCTACTCGATAGCGTCGGCGGAGCGAAGAGCAAGTGCGACGATACGACACACGCGGCGTCGCTGGTGATGTTCCCGAGTTGCCCGTCTCCGGCCAACACTGCGGATGACGGAGGAGCGACGGCGGGCATCGACGGATTTGCCGAAGTCGGTGCTTGTGAAGCCCAGCTCGCGCTCGACATGGTGGCGCAGCACCGGCGTTATATCATGCAGCCGAACGCAGCGGCGATCCTCGCGCTGACCGGCTCGGCCGACAAGGCCGAGGCCACCCTCGGCAAGCAGCTCGTCAAGTGCGCCGGCGCGATCAGCAAGAACGCGTCGAAGCTCTACGCGACGGTTGCCAAGGAGCGCGGCAAGGCCCAAGCGGGCTCGGACAAGGGCGGCGGCGCATACGCCTACGGTTCGAGCACGCTCGATCCCAAGCTCAAGATCGACAAGGCGATTTCCAAGCTCGAGGGCGCGATCGACAAGTCCTGCGTCCTCAAGACCGGCGCGATCGCGTT
>CAZJCO010000101.1:0-8962 GCA_964544375.1 uncultured Myxococcales bacterium | reverse complement strand
GAACAGGGAGCTCGCCAGCTATTGGTGTCCACCGCAGACTTCGTCCAAATTCGTCAAAGCTTCCAGTTCAGCTTTACCGAACCCTGGCTCGGCGGCCGACCGTTGTCGGCCGGCCTCGACGTGTTCGACTGGAGTTTGGAGTTCGACCGCTTTCGGCGCGGCGGCCGGGGCTTCGCCTTGCGCAGCTCCTACCCGCTGGAGAACCTGGGTTTCGAGACGTTCATGGGCCGCTCGCTGCGGCGTGTCCGCGTGGGTCTCGAATACCGCCTCGAGCGGGCGCGCATCGACGGTCTCGGCCGCTTTCCCCCGCCGGAAGTCGTCGCCGAAGAAGGTACCCGCCTGACCAGCAGCATTACGCCGAGCCTGATTCGCAGCACGCTCGACCATCCCTTCGACCCGACCATGGGGTCGCGCCAGACCTTCTCCGCAAAATTCGCCGGCCTCGGCGGCGAAACGGACTTTTTCAAGATCGATCTGGCCGCGCGCTGGTTCTTCCCAATCGCCAAATTCGGCGGTAAACGCGTGCTGGTGTATTCGCTCGGCGGAGACTTCGGTTACGGCGTCGGCGACAGCGGCGGCAGCGGAGAGGAACTGCCGGTCTTCGAACGCTACTTTCCCGGCGGTATCAACTCCGTACGGGGCTTCGATACGCGCACTCTAGGTCCTACGCAAGAAGTTTGTGACGCCACCGGCGAGACCTGTGTCAACTCCGAGACCGGCGGCAGCCAGCAGTTGGTCGTCAACAACGAACTGATCTTGCCGCTGGTTCCCGATGCCGGCATCAAAGGGGTACTGTTCTTCGACACCGGCAACGCTTTCAGTGCGCAAAACGGGATCGACTTCGGCGACTTACGGTACGCGGTAGGCTGGGGCCTTCGCTGGCTGTCGCCGTTCGGACCGCTGCGCATCGAAGTCGGATATCCGCTCGACCCGCGCAAGGGGGAGAGTTCGAGTGTCGTACTATTCTCGTTCGGAGCGCCATTCTGATAGGAGTTTTAGGATGAAGAGATTTGTCAAGACGGGTTTGATCGCGATGCTCATCTCAGGCGGCGTGGCTTTGATGCTTCCGTCGATGGCACACGCCGAGTTGAAAATCGGCGTCGTCGTCACTCCGCGGCTGCTCTCCGGAACGGATGCCGGCAAGGCCGCGGCCGAGACGCTCAAGAAGCAGAAGGAAGTAGCTCAGGAAAAGCTCGACAAGAAGGCCGGCGAACTCAAGGCGATGCAGGAGGACCTGTCGAAGCGGGCAATGCTACTCAGCGATACCGAGAAGGCCAAGGCACGCGACGAGTTCGACAGGCGTCAACGGGAAGCGACACGCATGAAAGAAGATCTCGAGCGCGATCTCCAGCGTCGCGAGAACACGGTGCTCGGAGAGGTGAATCGTTTCTTGAACAAGGTCATTGTCGAGTTTGGCGAGAAGCACGATTACGACTTGATCGTGGATGCCTCGGCGACTCTGTTCTTCTCGGAGTTGCCGGATATCACCGACGAGGTCATCGCTGCCGCAAACGAGGCCCAAAAGAAGGGTGACTAGCGGCAGTCGCATTCACCCAACGGCGGTTGTCGCAGAAGGTGCCCGGGTTGCCGAGAGTGCGACGATCGGAGCCTATGCGGTCATTGGCGAGCAGGTGCTGATCGGTGATGACTGCGTGATTGCTGCGCACGCCGTGATCGACGGGAAGACGACGCTCGGCAGGGCCAATCGCGTGTTTTCCTTTGCCAGTATCGGCGGTGAGCCGCAGGATCTGAAATACGGCGGAGAGGAAACCGCGCTCGAAATCGGTGACGGCAACACGATTCGCGAGTTTGCTACGATGAATCGCGGGACCGCGGGCGGCGGCGGAGTTACGAGGATAGGCAATGCCAACTTGTTCATGGCGTACTCGCACGTCGCCCACGACTGCCGCATCGGGGACCATGTGGTGATGGCGAACGCGGCGACGCTGGCCGGCCACGTTACCGTCGAAGACCACGCGATCGTCGGCGGCTTGGTGGCGATCCACCAACACTCTCGCGTTGGGGAGTCGGCCATCCTCGGAGGCGGGGCGATGGTAAGTCTCGACGTGCCACCGTTTTGCATCGCTGCCGGCGACCGAGCCAAGCTACACGGCCTCAACGTGATCGGCATTCAGCGCCGAGGGTTCGACAAGCAGACGATCAGCGACCTGCGGGGGGCCTACCGCGTCCTGTTTCAATCTTCTCTGAAACTCAAGGAGGCGCTCGGCCAAATTGCCGAGCGTTATCCTGACTCTCCTCGTGTGGCGCAGCTGGTGCGCTTTGTCGAAAACTCCGAAAGGGGTGTTTGTCGCTGACCGAGGGTAGCTTGGAGACCATCGGACTGATCGCCGGAAACGGCGGGTTCCCGCTTCTTTTCGCACGGGCGGCGCGTACTCACGGT
Source organism: uncultured Myxococcales bacterium (assembly GCA_964544375.1). Classification (GTDB taxonomy): domain Bacteria; phylum Desulfobacterota; class Binatia; order UBA1149; family SPBQ01; genus CAZQYE01. The sequence goes on along the minus strand of CAZJCO010000101.1, from coordinate 6,561 downwards.
TTTTCGGTGGTTGCCGTAGCGCACCGCGGCGAGACCGATGAAGCCATCGCCGCGGAAGTCGATCATCTCGTTTGGATCCGTGTCGGACAGATCGGCCGCGCGATTCGCGCTTTCCGCCGCGCTGGAGTCGAACGCGCCGTGCTCGCCGGCGGAGTGAACAAGGCGCGTTCGATGCTGAGTTTCCGGCCCGACTTGCGGGCGCTGCGCTTGTTGCGGCAAGCCGTGAGGCGTGGCGACGACGCTCTGTTACGCGCCTTCGCGGCAGAGTTCGAACGTGAGGGCATCCGCATCGTGCCGTCGACACTCTTTCTCGACGAGATCGTTGCCGGCTGTGGCCGGATTGTCGGTCCCGAGCCGGATCGACAGGCTCGCTCGGATATAGAAATCGGACGCCGGGTGCTGTCGGCGGTCGGGTCCCTGGACATCGGCCAATGCGTCGTCGTCGAGCGAGGCGTGGTGCTGGCGATCGAAGCGATCGAGGGTACGGACGAGACAATCCGCAGGGGCGCCGCGTTGGGCAGCGGCAAGGCGGTCGTCGTCAAGGGGGCCAAACCCGGCCAGGACATGCGCTTCGACGTTCCGGCGATCGGGCCTCGTACGGTTGAGACGATGGCCGCCGCCGGGGTCAGAGTTCTGGCGGTAGAAGCGGGCAAGACTATCATGCTCGACACCGACCGACTGACGCAGCTAGCCGACAGCCACGGAATTGCCGTGCTCGGCTTCGCTTCGGATGAGGCCAAGCATGACGAGTGACACTCGGCTACGCATGGGCGTGATCGGAGTCGGCTATTTGGGCACGCTCCACGCCCGGAAATATCGCGACTTGCCAGCGGCAGAACTGGTATGCGTGTTCGACCAAGACCGCAGCAGGGCCGAGCGCGTCGCCGCCGACAACGGTTGCGCGACGGCGGCATCGCTCGACGACCTGCTTTCGGTTGTCGACGCGGTCAGCATCGCGGTTCCGACAGCTGCTCACGCCGAGGTCGCCGTTCGTGTGGCCGCGGCGGGGCGTTCGATGTTGATCGAGAAACCGCTGGCCGCTTCTTTGGCCGAAGGCGAACGCGTCGCGGAGGCGGCGCGGCAGGCCGGAGTGCGAGTGCAAGTTGGTCACCTCGAACGCTTCAATCCGGTGTTCGTCGAACTCCGGAGTCTGCTCGCGAAGCCGCGCTTCGCCGAGTGTCACCGGCTTTCTCCTTACGCCGGCCGAGGCGGCGATACCGATGTCGTGTTCGATGTGATGATCCACGACTTGGACCTGCTCGCCTACCTCGTCGGGCGAGAGGTCGAAAGCGTCGAGGCGGTCGGCGTGCCGGTACTCAGCGATCACGTCGACATCGCCAACGCACGTCTGCGTTTCGAGGGTGGTTGCATCGCCAACCTTACCGCCAGTCGGGTATCGCTCAAGCGCGAACGCAAGCTGCGCATCTTCCAGAACGATGCTTATGTCTCTCTCGATTTCGACAAACGCCGGGCGGTGATCGCCAGACGTAGCGAAGGGTTCGAGAGCGGCGGTGCCGAGACGATGCCGATGGGCGCGATCGCCGTCGAAGAGAGAGAGCTGGGCGAGGCCGATCCCTTGGCGCAGGAGATCGCGGCCTTCGTCGAGTCCGTGCGTCAGCAAAAGCGCCCGCCGGTCGGTCTGGAGGAAGGGCTGACGGCACTGCGCGTTGCGGCGCGCGTGGTGACCGCGCTCGAAGTACCGGTGGAGAACTGAGTCGGTGCCGCGTCGCGTTCTGATGGTCGCCGGAGAGGCCTCTGGCGACGCGCAGGGAGGAGAGTTGGCGGCTGCACTGCTACGACTGTCGCCTTCGCTCGAGCTGTTCGGCATCGGAGGCCAGCGCATGCGGGCGGCCGGTGTACGCACCTTCGTTGATATCCGCGAGCTTTCGATCATGGGGCTTTCCGAGGTCGCCGGGGGCGCACCGCAGATCTGGCGCGCTTACCGAGAGACGTCGGCCGCGATCCGGCAGCGGCCGCCCGATCTCATCATCTTGATCGACTTCCCCGACTTCAATCTTCGTCTCGCGCGCGTCGCGCAGCGAGCGGGCGTGCCCGTGTTTTACTACGTGAGTCCGCAGGTCTGGGCTTGGCGCAAGCGGCGCATCCGCAAGATCTGCAAGCGCGTCGACCGGATGGTGGTGGTGTTTCCTTTCGAGACGGAAGTCTATCGCCCCCACGGTCTCGACGTCCATTTCGTCGGTCATCCCCTGGCCGAAGGCGTGCGCCCGGACCGCTCGCCCGCGGCAACGCGAGAACAGTACGACCTGGCGAGCGACCGACCGTTGGTCGCGTTGCTGCCCGGCAGTCGCGAAAAGGAAGTCCGACGCGTGCTGCCGGTGATGCTGGAAGCGGCCGGCCGGTTGGCAGCCCGCTGCTCGTTCGCATTGGCCTGTGCGCCGGGGCTCGACCCGAACATCCTGCGAACCGAGGTGGACGCCTCGCGACTGGACATCGCCATCGTTTCGGCCGACACGTATAATTTGATTGCGTCGAGTGACGTCGCTGCGGTTACTTCGGGAACGGCAACGGTCGAGTGCGCGTTGCTCGGGGTGCCGATGGTTGTGTTGTATCGGATGTCAGCCTTCACTTACCGGGTTGCTCGGGCGATGGTGCGCGTTCCTTACGTGGCCATGCCGAATCTCTTGCTCGGGGACGGGGTCGTGCCCGAGTTGATCCAGCGCGAAGCCAGCGGAGAGCGTTTGGCCATCGAGCTTCAGCGCTATCTCGATTCGAGTGAGCTACGGGCCGAGGTTAGTTCTCGCCTCGCCGGTGTCCGCAACGCGCTGGTCCGCCCGGGGGCGGCCGAACGGGTTGCCACGTTGGCTCTGGAGCTGATGTCGTGAGCGAACGAAACATCCAAGGGCGTCTGCTCGAGTATTTGCGCCCTTACATGTGGCCGTATTTCGCTGCCGCGATCGGTTGCATGGTTCTCTACAGTGCCTCATCCGGAGCGGTACCGTACCTGGTGAGGACCTTAGTCGATGACGTGCTCGAACGTGGCGACAGAGAGATGCTGCGTTACGTGCCTTTTCTGATCATCGCCACCTTCGTCGTACGCGGTCTGGTCAACTTCGGTCAGGCGTACCTCGGCGAGTACGTGGGACAACATATCGTTTTTGACGTGCGTCGGGATCTTGACTCCAAGGTACAGCATCTTCCGGTGTCGGTATTCGACCGGATGGCCAGCGGTACGATTCTCTCCCGCGTGACGACCGACGTCTTGCTGGTTCGGCAGGCACTCACCGAGGGTGCCGCGGCGATGATTCGCGACGCGACGACGGTCCTGGTTCTCATTCTGGTCGCCTTCTATCTCGACGGCGAACTGGCCCTGCTGGCTTTCCTGGCCTTTCCGGCGATCGTCCTACCGCTGCAGAAGCTGTCCAAGAAAATGCGCCGACTTAGCCGCCGCGGTCTTGATTCTCTCGGCAACCTTTCCGTACTGCTTCAGGAAACGATTCTCGGCAATCGCGTGGTCAAGGCGTTCGGCATGGAGGAGTATGAGAAGCGCCGTTTTGACGAGGAAGGCAGACGCCTACTGCGCACGTACATGCGGGCAGCAAAAATCAAGGCCTTTACGACACCGTTGATGGAAGTTCTGGCGGCGGTGGGGGTTGCTGCCGTACTCTGGTTCGGCGGTATCTCGGTGATGTCGGGAGGGCGGACGACGGGCAGTTTCATTGCCTTCCTTTCGACGCTGGTGCTGCTGTATGAACCCTTCAAAAAGCTCGTTCGGACAAACAACGTGGTGCAGATGGGCCTGGGCGCGGCCGGCCGCATTTTCGACCTGCTGGATCTTGCCGATGAGGAAGACGGCGGCGGCAACAAGACGATCGACGGTTTACGCGATGCGATTCGCTTTGAGCACGTCGGTTTTGCCTATGGCAACGAGCCGGTGCTGCACGACGCCAGCTTCGACATCGCCGCGGGCGAAGTCGTCGCCCTGGTCGGGCCGAGCGGGGGAGGCAAGAGCACGATAGCGGACCTGATCCCGCGCTTTTACGACGTATCGTCCGGGCGCATAACGATCGACGGTGTCGACGTCCGCGAGGTTCAACGAGAATCCCTGCGTGCGCAGATATCGTTGGTGACGCAGTTCACTTTCCTGTTCAACGATACGGTCGGTGCAAATATCGCCTACGGCGCGCGCGGAAAGAGTCAGGAGGAAATCGAAGCGGCGGCGCGCGCTGCCAACGCTCATTCGTTCATCGTCGGACTCGAGAACGGCTACGACACGGTGGTCGGGGAACTCGGAATTCAGTTATCCGGCGGCCAACGACAGCGCGTCGCGATTGCGCGGGCACTGCTCAAGAACGCGCCAATCTTGGTTCTCGACGAGGCTACCAGCGCGCTCGACAGCGAATCCGAGCGCTTGGTTCAGCAAGCGATCGAGGGGCTGATGCAGGGCCGGACAACGCTCGTGATCGCGCACCGCTTGAGTACCGTCCGCAAGGCCGATCGTATCGTCGTCGTTGACGACGGGAGAATTGTCGAGACCGGAACGCATGAAGCTCTGCTCGCCCGTGGTAAGCTCTACAAACGTCTTCATGCCATGCAGTTCGAAGACCGGCCAGTCGGGGAAGAACGGCCTGCGCCATAAACTGAAACGCGAACTGAGGCGCCTGCGGCGGCAGCCGGCTTACGCCGATCGAGAGGTGCGTTTCCTCGGCGCCTTGATTTGGGGTCTCCTCTGGCTTCTTCGCGGGACCGTCCGTTTGGAGTGCCGCGGAATGGAACTCGCCGAACGCCACTGGGCGGCCCGTCGGCCGGTCATCTTCGCCTTCTGGCATGGGCGGTCCATCATGCTGCCGTTTAGCTACCGCGGCCCGCGGGCTACGATTCTGAACAGCACCCACCGCGACGGACGCATGATCACCGAGGCGCTACGGCGCTTCGGTTTCGGCTGCGTTCCCGGATCGACCACCAGAGGATCGGTGTCCGGCACACGCGGTCTGCTGCGCGCCTTGCGCGACGGCAGCGACGTCGGGTTGATACCGGACGGACCAAGGGGGCCGGCTGGACGAGCGCGTGCCGGGGCAGTCGAGCTGGCTGCGCTGAGCGGCGCGCCGCTGCTACCGATGGCTTTCAGCGCCAGCCGTGCGCTTCGCCTAGCAAGTTGGGACCGAATGATGATTCCGCTGCCTTTCTCCCGGGTTGTCTGTGTAGTCGGCGCGCCACTCGAGATTTCCTCGGCCAAGCGCCCCGACCGAAGTCAGCGCGAATCCTTGCGTGTCGCACTCGAGCAACGCTTGAGCGAGGTGACCCGGGAGGCCGACGGGGCTGCCGGTCGCCGCCAGGAGGACGATTGAAGCGCGCCGGACAGACGCCGGCTGCAGCGCTACAGCTGGCCCTCTATCGCGTCGTCATGGCTGCCGTGCGGGTGTGGGCGCTGCTCGTTAGCAATCTCACGGCCGACGCCGCTCGGCGCGAGCGATGGCGGGAACGGAGGGGCCATTGGGACGGTGCTGCCGACGCCGAAGCCCCACTGATCTGGCTGCACGCCGCTTCGGTCGGGGAAACTCGCATTGCCATGACGCTCGCGGCCGCCTTACGGAGCCGGCTCGCCGGCGTGCGCCTCTTGCTAACCTGCAATACGGTGACTGCCAGAGCCGTGGCAGCAAAAGCGCAGCAGTTCGATGCCGTGCATTACTTTCCGCTCGATCATCCGGCCGTGCTCGCGCCGATTCTCGAGCGGCTCGAGCCTGCGGCGTTCATCTTCGTGGAAACCGAGATCTGGCCCTACTTGCTGATCGAACTCGAACGTCGAGGTATCCCCGCGGCCCTGGTCAACGGAAGGATCTCGGACCGTTCTTTTCCTCGTTACCGGCTCGCGCCGGCTCTCATGCGGCGGGTTCTGGCTACCCTGTCGGCCGTTTGTTCGCGAGATGCGTGCTCGTACGAACGACTTCTCTTCTTGGGCGCCTCGCCCGCGTGCACTGCCGTCACCGGCGATATCAAACTTGACGCCTTCGAGCCGCAGGCCTTAGAGTCGACGCCCGACTTGATCGCTCGTTGCGGCGTCGAGGAGCCGGTGCTGGTAGCGGCTTCGACGCACGAGGGTGAGGAGGGAATCGTGCTCGACGCTTTCGAACGCGTGCTTCGTGAGGTTTCCGGCGTGCGACTGGTCATCGCTCCCCGTCACCCCGAACGCGCGGCGCAAGCCGTGAGCTTGGCCGAGGCTCGGGGGCACCGTGTGGCTGTATGGTCGTCCTGGGGATCGGCTGCCGAGTGGTGCGTGATGGTCGTCGACACCGTTGGCGACTTGCTCGGTTTTATGAAAGGTGCGGCGGCGGTCTTCGTCGGCGGCTCTCTCGTTCCGGTCGGCGGGGACAACCTGATGGAGCCGGCCGCCTTCGCCGTGGCGGCCGCGACCGGTCCGGGGGTGGCAACCGTCGAGGCGCCGGGGATCGACATCGCTGACGCCGCCGCTGCGTTGACCTCCGTGCCGCCGCTCAAACCGCTCGACGGCGCGCTGATCATCGTGCCCTCGATTCGCAGCTTTGACGGCCGCAGCCGCGCACTGCCGCTGCTCTATGTCAACAGGATCGCGGAGCAGATCGGTCT
>CAZJCO010000100.1:0-8993 GCA_964544375.1 uncultured Myxococcales bacterium | reverse complement strand
GCCGCGACGGTGGAGATGTCTGGAATGACGCGAGGGCGACAAGCCGGGGTGCCTCGCTGCGCAGCATCGAGGCACTCGCTCGGCCAGTCGTATTGCGCGCCGGCGGGGTCGACAAGGGACCCGACTTCGCCTGCCTCGCTCGCGCCGCCGATCGATTGCGCATGGTGGTTGCCTACGGCGAAGCGGCGCCGAGGATTCGCGGCGCACTCGAGGGCCTGGTTCCGCTGACTTGCGCCGCACGACTTGCCGAGGCCTTTCAGCAGGCGCTAGGATCGGCCGAAGAGGGAGACGCGATTCTGCTCGCGCCGGCCTGCGCGAGTTTTGATGAGTTTTCCGATTATGCCGAGCGTGGCCGGCGCTTCGAAGAGTTGGTGGCGGAGGTGAGGACGTGAGAAGACAGGCGCGGCAACCCAGGCGCGTGCGGGTTACGGTCAGCGACCGCTCGGATCCGTGGATCGGCGGCCTGACGATTCTGCTGGTCCTCGGCGGTATGATGTTCGTGCTCGACACGAGCTACTTCTATTCCCTTCACCACTACGGCGACGGCTACCACATGATCTTGCGGCAATCGCTCGCGCTGGCGCTCGGGGTGGTGTTGCTGCGTCTGCTGGCCGGCTGTCGCTCGGATCTCTTGCAGCGCTATGCGGGCTTCGTCTTCGGCGTCTGCGCCTTCCTCACGCTGCTGCCTTTGGTTCCCGGCATCGGCTACTGCGCCAACGGTGCCTGCCGTTGGATCTCGCTCGGCTTCGTTCGTTTGCAACCGGCCGAACTGGCCAAAGTCGCTTTCGTCATCTATCTGGCGGCGACGCTGACGGCCAGATCCAATCGTCTGCGCGACTGGCGGCAGGGCATGCTGCCGACGCTGTTGGTGATGGGCGGTTTGGCGCTCAGCCTGCTGCTCGAGCCGGACTACGGCACGGCCATGCTCGTCCTCCTGCTCGGGGTAACCATCATGTTTCTCGCCGGTGTGCCGTCGTTCCACTTACTGGTCCTTTCGGTTCTCGGCGCTGCCGCGGGCGGGGGGCTGTTGTGGGCCGAACCTTACCGTATCCGCCGCCTGCTGTGTTTCCTCAACCCCTGGGAAGAGCCGACCGGCGCCTGCTACCAGTTGGTTCAATCCTACCGCACCTTCGGCTCGGGCGGCCTCAAGGGCATCGGCATCGGCGCCTCGATGCAGAAGACCGGCTGGTTGCCCGAGGCGCATACCGACTTCGTGTTTTCGATCATCGGTGAGGAGGCCGGGTTGATCGGCGCACTGCTGGTGCTGCTGGCTTTCTGCTTGCTCGCCTACCGTGGCTTCCGCGTCGCCCACCGGCACCCCGAGCCGTTCGGCCAACTGCTTGCCGCCGGTGTGACGCTGGTGCTGGTCGTACAAGCGTTCATGAACATGGGGGTCGTCCTCGGCGTATTGCCGACCAAGGGCCTGGTGCTGCCGTTCTTTAGTTACGGCGGTTCCTCGCTGTTGGTGACACTGGCTTCGATCGGGATTCTCATGTCGCTTTCCCGCGAGTTGCGCGAGCGGTGAAACTCGCGCTTGCCGGGGGCGGTACCGGAGGCCACTTGTTCCCCGGCCTCGCTGTAGCCGAGGCGGCGCGCACGGCCGGTCTGGCCGAAGAGACCGTCTTCTTCGGTTCCGAACGCGGCATCGAGGCGCGCGCTGTGCCGGCGGCCGGATACGAGTTGGTCGCATCGCCGTTGGCCGGGCTTCGCGGAGCGAGCCTGGCCGGCCGCGCCAGCGCGCTGCTTTTGCTGGCGCGCGGCGTCGCGCACGTGCGCGGCGAGCTCGAACGGCGCGCGATCGACGCGGTCATCGGACTCGGCGGTTATGCCTCGGCACCGGCGGTGATCGCCGCGCGCACGGCCGGTATTCCGGTCGTCTTGCTCGAGCAGAATCGTGTTGCGGGCATGGCCAATCGCCTGTTGGCGCGGCTCGCCCGCTGCCTTTGCAGCAGCTTCGAGGAGACCGAGGTTGGCGGTTGTCGCACGGTCTGGACGGGGAATCCCGTGCGGGCGGAAATCGAGGCGGCTGCCGGCCGTTCGGCCGAAGAACGCGAGGAGCTGCTGGTACTCGGGGGCAGCGGAGGCGCGCGCAGCCTCAACCGCGCGGTTGCCGGCGCGCTCCGGCAAATCGCCGGTGAACTGCGCTTGCCGGCGCTGACCCATCAAAGCGGAGAGCGCTGGTTGGAAGAGACGCGGGCGCTCTATGAGGGCAGCGGCATCGAGGCACGACCGATCGCCTTTGCCGACGACATCGCCACGCTTTACGCGCGTGCGCGCTTGGTCGTCGGTCGCGCCGGCGCGACCACGATCGCCGAACTCATCGCCACCGGCACTCCGGCGGTACTCCTTCCATATCCGCACGCCGCCGAGCACCAGCTCGACAACGCGCGTTCGCTGGAGGCCGCCGGCGCGGCGATCGTCATTCACGATGACGAGCAATGCCAAGCCAGACTTGCGGATACGCTTCTCGGGTTGCTCCGAAGTCCCGAGCGGATACACTCCATGGCCGGCCGCATGCGGACTCTGCGCCGCCCGGGCGCGGCCCAGCGAGTCCTCGACGTCGTGCGCGGGACTCTCAAGATGAACTGATGGCAGCTCCCGAACAGCCCGCCGCGACAAGCCTCCCGGGGTTGGAATACGCGACCCTCGTGCGCGGCGACGCCGCACTGCCCGGACGCATCCACATGGTAGGTATCGGCGGCATCGGTATGAGCGGGATTGCCGAAGTGCTGCTCACGCTCGGCTACCGCATCAGCGGCTCGGACCTGCGCCCCTCCGAGGCGACCGGCCGACTCGCGGGCCTGGGCGCGCAGATAGCGATCGGCCACGACGCCTCCCACCTTGGGGCCGACACCGAGGTGGTGGTGGTGTCGTCGGCGGTCGATGACGCCAACCCCGAAGTTCGAGAAGCCCGGCGGCTACGGATCCCGGTGGTCCCGCGCGCCGAAATGCTGGCCGAGTTGATGCGCATGAAGTGCGGTGTTGCGGTGGCCGGTGCACACGGCAAGACGACGACCACCTCGCTCGTCGCCAGCGTCCTCGGCCGCGCGGCGCTCGATCCGACGATCGTCCTCGGCGGCCGACTCAAGGCGCTCGACGGCACGAACGCGCGCCTTGGCCGCTCGCGCTACATGGTAGCCGAAGCCGACGAGAGCGACGGCAGCTTCCTGCTGCTCAAACCGACGGTCGCGGTGGTAACCAACATCGACCGCGAGCACCTCGGCACCTACGGATCGATGGAGCGGTTGATCGACGCCTACGTATCGTTCGTCAACGGGATTCCGTTTTACGGCCGCGCGTTCCTGTGCACCGACTGCGACAACGTGACCTCTGTGCTCGGACGTTTGAAGAAGCGTTTTACGACGTACGGCACCAGCGTCGATGCCGACTTTTACGCCGCCGACTTGGAGTTCGACGGCCTCAGTTCGACTTTTGAGGTGATCCACCGGGGCGCCGCACTCGGCCGCGTGCGCATCGATATGCCCGGCCGTCACATGGTCCTCGACGCGCTCGCCGCGGTAGCGGTCGGCATGGAATTCGGCGTTCCGTTTTCCGAGTGCGCGGCGGCTCTGGGGGCGTTCGAGGGAATCTTGCGGCGTTTCGAGATCAAGGGCGAGCGCGGCGGTGTGCTGGTCGTAGACGATTACGGCCACCATCCGAGCGAGATCAAGGCGACGCTTTCGGCGGCGGTTGGCGGTTTCGACCGCCGGGTACTCGCCGTCTTCCAGCCGCACCGCTACTCGCGCACGGCCGATTTGTTCGACGAGTTTTTGCACGCGTTCGACGCCGCAGCGGAAGTCGTGGTTACCGACATCTACGCGGCCGGCGAAGCCCCGATCGAGGGCATGGACGGTCAGCGTCTGGCCGAAGCTCTCGGCCGCTGCCACCGAGGTCACGTCCGCTATGTTCCGTCCGGTCCGAGTTTGGCCGAAACCGTGGTCGAGAGGGTGCGCCCCGGTGACCTCGTGATTACGCTCGGCGCCGGCGACATTACCGGTGTCGCGCCCGACATCTTGGCGGCGCTTGAGCGTTGATTCCTACAGCCGGCTGCGCCGGCGCGTAAGCGACGAGACGGGCGCGCCGATCCAAAGTAATATCTCTCTGGCGCGCTATACTTCCTATCGCATCGGTGGAGAGGCGGACCTGTTCCTCGAACCGCCTTCGGTCGAGACGCTGGCCAGCGCGTTGCGGGCGGCCCACGAATCGCAGGTTCCGGTAACCGTGTTGGGCGGCGGCACCAATGTGCTCGTCTCGGACCGCGGCGTGCGCGGCTTGGTGCTGCGCCTCGGTCGTGCCTTCGACTATCGGCGATGGGCAGAGCAAGACGGCGGTGCGGCCGTCGTCCTCAAGGCGGGTGCGGCGAGCCGGCTGGGCAAAGTGGTGGCGGAGGCGGTCGAACGTGGCTGGGCTGGGCTCGAGTTCGCCGCCGGGATTCCAGGATCGGTCGGCGGCGGCGTGTTGATGAACGCCGGCGCCTTCGGTGGAGAGATCGGCGAGGTCATCGAGGCCGTTGCCGGGGTCTCGATGACCGGCAAAATTGCCGAACTCTCGCGTGAGCGACTCAACTTTTCCTACCGGCGTGTGGCGCTCGACGTTGATGTCGTGGTAACCTCTGTTAGATTCAGATTGCTGCGCTCTTCGGTGGGGCGGTTGAGGCAGGTCGTGGAGTCCGTGCAGCGCAAAAGAAGATCCAGACAGCCGTTGCGGCTTCCCAACGCGGGTTCGGTGTTTCGCAACCCGCCCGCGCTAAGCGCCGGCAGGCTGATCGAACAGGCCGGGCTCAAGGGTAGAACGGCCGGCGGCGCGCAGGTGTCGCCCGAGCATGCGAACTTCATCGTCAATTTGGGCGGCGCGCGTGCCAGCGACGTTCGCGACCTGATGAGAACCGTACAGCGTGAGGTGTGGCAGCGGAGTGGGGTCTGGCTGGAGCCAGAAGTACGTCTCATCGGGGATTGGGAATGAAGCTTTGGCTGCGATGGACTAAAAGCGACTTTCTACCGCGGCTGCGGGTGCCGCTGATCGGTGTTTTCGCCGTCGCTTCGCTGGCGGCCGCGGCTTACGCGGGCTCGACGGTAATCTGGCCGGCGATCGTATCGCACCCTTATTTTCGGCTGCGATCGGTCAAGGTCGTGTGCGATAGCCGCGGCGTCGAACCGGTCGTGCTGGCCTCGCGCGCCGGGCTCTACGACGGTACCAGCCTCTGGCAAATCGACGGCGGGCACGCCGAACGGGCGATTGAAGAAGCCGGTTGGGTCCGCAGCGCGCGGATCGAGCGTCGTTTTCCGACCGAAGTGCGCCTCGAGGTGCTTCGGCGCCGGCCGATTGCCGCGACCGTTGCCGATGGCGGGGTTTTCTTGGTGGACGAGGAGGGTGTGGTGTTTCGCGAAGAGGGCAAGCCGAGCTATCCGGATCTCCCCTACCTGACCGGTTGGAACCTGGTGCCGGACCGCGGCGAGCGAATCGAGCGCCTGAGTACGGAGATCGCGTTGCTGCGCACGCTCGAGGCGCCGGCGGGTTACCGGGTATCGCAAATCGACGTTACCGCCGACGGCGTCTACTCGCTGTACCTCGACGGTTTGCAGGTGCCCATTCGGCTCGGTCTGCGGCCGCAGGCCGAACGCGTCGCCCGCCGACTGGGCCTGCTGCTGCCGGCGCTTCCCGCCGGCGGCACGGATTTGCGCGAGGTCGATCTGTCCTACCGCGATCGCGCGGTCGTTCGGGTCACACGAGGACGCGTGGGGAACGTACTGTCGGCGCTTGCCAGCAAGGAGTTGCCGCAGTTGGGCGGAGGAAATCGTGGCTAAGAAGACGCCGATCCTGGCCGGCCTCGACATCGGTACGCAGAAAGTCGCGATCGTCATCGCCGAACAAACCGATGCGGGGCTCGAAATACTCGGCGTTGGCACGGCCGTTTCACGCGGGATCCGCGGCGGGCGCGTGGTCGACGTGGAAAAGACCACGCAGGCCATCGGCGTTGCCTTGAGCGAGGCCGAATTGATGGCCGGCTGCCAGATTCATCAGGCGACGGTATCGATTTCCGGCGAGCACCTGCGCGGCACGAACAGCCACGGCGTCGTCGCCATCGACAACGGTGAGGTTTCCAACCGCGCGGCCCGCCGCGTCATCGAAGCCGCTCAGGCGGTGCCGCTGCCGGCCGACCAGGTGATTCTCCACCTGATGTGCCGCGAGTACGTGGTCGACGGCCAAGGCGGCGTGCTCGATCCGGTCGGCATGAGTGGCATCCGCTTGGAAGCAAACCTGCATGTCATCTCCGCCTGCGAATCGGCCCTCGGCAATCTGCGCAAGTGCTGTCATCGTGCGGGCCTCAGCGTCGGCGGCATCGTCGCCGCATCGCTCGCCTCGGCCGAGGCCGTACTCGAACCGGAAGAACGCGACCTCGGCGCCGCGCTCGTGGATTTCGGCGCCGGCGCAGTCGATGTCGCCGTCTATCAGGGAAACAGCGTGGTGCACTCGTTCGTCGTGCCGGTTGCCGGCTTGCACGTCACCAGGGACCTGGCGCGCTGCTTGGAGACGTCGATGCGGGAGGCCGAAGCGATCAAGTTGCACGATGCTCGCGCGCATCCCGACGACGTCGAGCCGGACACCTATTGCGAGGTCGGCGGCGTCGGCGGTCGCGAACCGCGCGTCATTTCGCGGCGTCACGTGGCCGAGATCGTGCAGCCCAGGCTCGAAGAAATCTTTGAAATGGTGCTCGAAGGAATCCTGCGCTCGGGCTATCGCGAACTGCTCGCCTCGGGTGTGGTGTTGGCCGGGGGCTCGGCGATGATGCCCGGCATGGTCGGCCTGGCTTCGCGCGTTCTCGATATGCCGGTACGCTTGGGCGAGCCGCGGGGTCTCGGCGGAATCGCCGACGAGGTCGACGACCCGTCTTGGGCCACCGCGGTTGGCCTTACTCGCGGCATGGTGACGGCCGACCTCTCCGCGGCCGCGGTATCGCGCGCGCGTCCCCGCCTGCGGCCGCAGTGGCTCTGGCGAAAGTGGAGGCAGGTACCCTGACGGTGTGTCGCATTTCGCCGTCCGAAGGAGTATCTTGGATGGCTGTCGGTGTGGTTGAGGAGGTGAGGCGATGATCGAGGCGGTCGGCGCGCACGAGGACAACGCGCGCATTGTCGTAGTGGGAGTTGGCGGAGGCGGCGGAAACGCGCTCAACACGATGATTCGCGCGCAGCTCGGCGGCGTAGATTTCATCGCGGCAAACACCGACGCTCAGGCTCTCGGCATCAACGAAGCTCCCATCAAAGTCCAACTCGGCAATCAGCTCACCAAGGGGCTGGGGGCCGGCGCCAATCCCGAAATCGGCCGTAAGGCGGCGCTCGAACAGGAGGAAATCCTGCGCGAGCAGCTCGTCGGGTCCGACATGGTCTTCGTCACCGCCGGCATGGGAGGCGGAACCGGTACCGGCGCGGCGCCGGTCGTCGCGCGCATCGGCAAAGACCTCGGGGCTCTAACCGTCGGTGTGGTGACCAAACCCTTCGGTTTCGAGGGGCGCAAGCGTATGCGGCAGGCCGAGGAGGGCATCCGCGAACTGCGGGTCGCCGTCGACACGCTGATCGCGATTCCCAACCAGCGTCTGATCGAAGTCTCGGGCCGAACGACGACAGCGGTTGAGGCTTTTCAGCAGGCCGACGACGTTCTGCTGCAGGCCGTGCGAGGAATCTCTCAGATCATCACCGAGCCGGGGCTGATCAATGTCGACTTTGCCGACGTGCGTACGATCATGGCCGAGATGGGCATGGCGATGATGGGCGCCGGCGTTGGCCGCGGTGACACCCGCGCGGTGGACGCGGCAAACGCTTCGATTTCTAGTCCCCTGCTCGAAGACGTTTCGATCGGTGGAGCGCACGGCGTGTTGGTCAACATTACGGCCAGCAGCGACTTCGGCATGCAGGAGATGAACGACGCGGTCGAACTGGTGCAGGAGCAGGCGCACGAGGACGCCCATATCATCGTCGGCCTTGTACACGACAGCACGCTCGAGGACGAAGTCCGTATCACCGTGATCGCGACCGGCGTGGGCGACCGAGACGCGGACCGACTCGCGTTCGCGCGCCAGGCCGAGCAGACGCAAGCCGCCGAACCCGCCCCGGCGCCGGTCGAAGAGCCGGTTGCCGAGCGGCCGGCGCGTGCACGTTTGATCGATGACGCGATCGAGGATCGCGGCGACGGGGAGCAAGAGGATTTTGCCTTCGAGGAAGTCATCGACGACGATCGCGACAAGATGATCGACATCCCGGCCTACCTGCGCCGCTGGCGTAACCGGGGCTCGCGCACGCGACCCTGACCCGGCCGTCGCGGCGGCCGACCGGGCCGGCGCCGATGGGGCTAGGCTAGGCGCTGCAGCCGGCGACGGCTATCATCGCGCGCCTTGTCGCCGCTTGAGAACGAACGCTTTCTCTTCCAGCCGAACCGTTCCGGAACGGTGTCGGTGTGTCTGGCCTATCCAAACTCCTATGCGGTGGCGATGGGCAATCTCGGCTACCAGACCGTCTTTCGTCTGCTCGCCACGACCCCCGGTGTCTTGTGCGAGCGCTTGGTTTGGGAAGGCCACGGCGGCGGCCGATCGCTCGAATCACGCCGCGCACCGGCCGCCTTCGACGTCCTCGCCTTTTCGATCTCCTTTGAGAGCGACTATGCCAACATCGTCCGCTTGCTCGACGCGGCCGGCATCCCGGCGCGCGCGGCCGAGCGCGCCACCGGCGACGGACAGTGGCCGCTGCTGCTCGCCGGTGGTCCGGCGGTCATGCTCAACCCCGAGCCGATCGCACCGTTCTTCGACTTGTTCCTGATCGGCGAGGCCGAGGAAATGCTTACCGAGGCCTTCGCCGGTGCCGACGGATGGACCGACTTGCGAGCGCCGGCGCTGGCCGAACGGCTCGGACCAACCGCGCGGGCCTACCGGACGACGCGCTTCCGGGAGCGCTGCGACGGACGCAGAGGCCTGGCTGACTTCTGTGCGACACGCGTGCGGCGCT
>CAZJCO010000099.1:0-9008 GCA_964544375.1 uncultured Myxococcales bacterium | reverse complement strand
GCTCGGAACCGGCCCGCCGACCACGACCCGGAGCGAATACCATGCTTAGCCACGTGGTGTCAACGTGTAACTTGGGCCAAGATCGCCCATGGACTACTCGGAGATTTCCTACGAAGAGCGCGGCCCGATTCGCATCATCCGTTTCGACCGTCCCGAGCTGCGAAACTGCATCGGCCCCGTGACGCACGTCGAACTGGTCGACGCCTGGACTCGTTTCAAGGAAGACGCGGGCGCTCTGGTGGCTATCATCACAGGGCGTGGCGATAAGTCGTTTTGCGCGGGCGGGGATCTGAAGGCGGGCTACGAAGCGGAACGGATCGAGGATTACTATCCCGTCGAACGACACGAAGCGGGCGAGATGCCGGGTGTCCTCGGGCCGAGCCGTTGGACCGACATCTACAAGCCGATCATCGCCGCGGTAAACGGAACCGCCTACGCTGGCGGACTGGAGTGGGCCTGCTTTGCCGACATCCGCATCGTCGAGGAACACGCGTCCTTCGGTGTGACCTGCCGCCGCTGGAACATTGGCCTGGCCGACGGCGGCACCCAGCGTCTTCCGCGCATCATCGGTATGGGGCGCGCCATGGAGTTGATCATTACCGGCCGCGTCATCGACGCCCAGGAAGCGCTGCGCATTGGACTAGCCAACGAGGTAGTACCGAAGGGGCGGTCCCTTGCGCGTGCGGTCGAGTTGGCGGAGTACATTGCATCGCTGCCCCAACCGGCGATCCGTACGGACAAGGAGGCCGCCGTGCGCGGTTACGGGCGCGATCTCGACGAGGGCCTGTTGATCGAAGCGCGTGCGTTCAACCGTTCGTTCCTCACGCCGGAGACCTTCGAGGGGTTGCGCCGATTCAACGAGCGCGACCACCCCGACCGGCAACGCGGCGACGCGGCGAAGACGCCCGGCATCGTTCGCGACGAGAGCGACTGAAAACGCGCGCTAGCCGGCGCGGATCATTTCTTCTCGACCGTGGCGACAGAGCGCTTGGCCGAGGAAATTGGCGAGCTTGCGGCGGTGATCAGAGGGCAGGCTTGATCGAGAATATCGGCGCCAAAACCAAAAATTGTGGGCCAAAAATCGCTTGACAGAGAAGCCAGAAGTATTGTAAAAAGTGCCTGACTGACCGCCCAGTCATAAGGCGGAAAGCGGGCCGAACGATGGCAAAAGCCGCATTAGCGCGAGTCGACGAGAGCAAACGGCAGCGGATCTTTGAGGTCGCGGCCAGGGAGTTTGCGCGGCGAGGATTCTACGGGGCCAGTGTCGACGAGGTCGCCCGTGGCGCGGGAATCGCCAAGGGCGCGGTCTATCTCTACTTCGAGTCTAAGCTCGACCTGTACAAGGAAACGCTTCGTGCCGGAGCCCAGCTGCTCGACAGCCTGTTCGAGCAGGTCCTCCGTGAGACGACGAGCTTCGCCGAGCGACTCGCGCTGTTGTACGGGCTCGCCGAAGGCGCAGTCGCCGAAGGCGAGTCGGCCTGGCGGATGTACTGCGATTTGGTCAACACCAGCGATCCCGATCTTGCGCCGATGGCGATTGAACTCGAGGCGTCTAGTTCGGCGTTTTATCGAAAACTCGTCGAGGAAGGGCAGCGCCGGGGCGAGGTGCGGCGTGACTTGCCGCTGCCGGTGCTGGCCTATCTACTCGACAACCTGTTCGTACAGTTCTTTGCGGCATCGGTCTCGGGCTACCAGGCCGAGCGCCTGCGCGCGTTTTGGCCGGACGCTCGCGATCCGGCGGCTGCCTGGGCGGGACAGCGGCACGCGGTGCTCGAGTTCATGCGAAGCGGTGCGGAGTGCAGGCAAGAGGCAAGAGCCGTTACGGACGTTTGAGGAGACATGCCATGAGTGAAGATACAGCGGCAATCAAGACCAGAGCGCTCGCGGATTACGCCGAATACGTCAATCCGATGAAAGTGCGCACGCTCAAACACGCCGGTCTCGAAGTCATCGAAGGCCGTCGCGATGGCGCCTGCATGTGGGATCTTTCGGGCAAGAAGTACATCGACTGCATCACCTCGGCCGGCAGCATGAACGTCGGCCGCCGCAATCCGGAAGTGATTGCCGCCCTCAAGCAGGCGCTCGACGAGTACGACATCGGCGTGTTCATTATCGCCTCGGAAGCCAAGGCGGCACTAGCTCGGAAGCTCGCCGAGGTCAGCCCGGGCGATCTCAAGATGACGATGTTCGGCGTCGGCGGCGGCGAGGCCAACGATTTCGCGATCAAGTTGGCGCGCGGCTACACCCGTAAGCACGACATCATCACGACCGACAAATGCTATCACGGCCATACCGGACTCGCGCTTTCGGGCATCGGCCGCGACGCGTTCCGCAAGGCCTTCGAGCCGCTGGCTCCGAACTTTCGGTTGGTTGCGTTCAACGACCTCGAGGCGATGGAAGCGGCGGTGACCGACGATACCGCGGCGATCATGATCGAGCCGATCCAAGGCGAGGGTGGCATTCACGTCGCGACGGACGAGTACCTGCGGGGCCTGCGCCGCCTGTGCGACGAGCGCGAGGTGACGCTGATCTTCGACGAAGTACAGACCGGCTGGTGCCGTACCGGAAAGATGTTCGCGTCGG
This sequence comes from uncultured Myxococcales bacterium, assembly GCA_964544375.1. Taxonomy (GTDB): domain Bacteria; phylum Desulfobacterota; class Binatia; order UBA1149; family SPBQ01; genus CAZQYE01. The sequence goes on along the minus strand of CAZJCO010000099.1, from coordinate 6,425 downwards.
AGTACTCTGGCGTGGTGCCCGACATTATGACCGTGGCGAAATCCTTGGGCGGCGGGATCTACCCGATATCGGCCACCGTGTTCAAGGAGCCGCTCGGCGAGTTTTTGATCGCCAATCCTTTCGTACACTTGAGCACCTTCGGTGGATCCGACTTGGGTTGCGTGGTCGCTCTCAAGACGATCGAAATCATGCAACGCGAACGCTTGTGGGAGAAGGCGTTGGCGCGCGGAGCGCAGTTCCACGTCGGCTTCGAGGAACTCCGGCAGCGGCACGACGAGATTCTGCGAGAGCACCGCGGCCGCGGCCTGATGATGGGCTTGCAATTTACCAGCGACAGTCACGGTCCGCGGATGACCTATCAACTGGCCGAACGCGGCGTCATGGCGCTCTACTCGGGCAATGAGTCGAGCGTGATGCGGTTGATGCCGTCGCTGGTGATCAGCGAGGCGGAGGTCGCCAACGTGCTCGAGGCGCTCGACGAGTCGATGCAGACGATCAAGGATCAGGACGCCGGCAAGATCGTGGCGACGGACGAAGCTCCGCGCAAGAAGAAACGCCGGCGCCCGTCGCGTCCGTGACGGGATCAGACGATACAGCGGAGGAGTTCGGATGGCATCGCAACAAGAGATTACCGAGGCACTGCTCGACTTTCAGATCCAGTGCAATGAAAATGAACGACTGCGCCGTATGCAGCGCGATTGGACCAAGATCATCCACATCGTTGCCGAAGACAACGAGTCGCGCCACACGATGACGGTGGTCGAGGGCGAGACGACGAAGGTCGAGGAGGGACTTGTCGGCACCCCCGATATCATCGTCACGACCAACAGCGAGACGCTCTGTGACATGTTCTGGGGCGACCTCAACCCCGCTCAAAAGTATCTGCGCGGTGAACTCAAACTCAAGGCGTCGCAGGAAGACGTCATGCGGCTCGACGCGATCAACCTGATCATCTGGCCGGACGAGTGACGGCGTCCGACGACGGGCGCCGTCGACCGCGACAGCAAAAAAAGGAGCCCCGCACGTGAGCGAAGCTCGCCTGGCAAAGGTCGTCAAGCAGCGTACGGTCGTTTCGACCGGCGCCGGCATGGCGATGGCCACCGTATCTTACAGCGCCAGTATGGAGCTGGCGACGATCGTGCTCGGAGACTCGGCCTGGATCGCAATCCTGGTCGCCGGACTGTTCTGTTTGATGGCCGGCGCCTGCTTCGCGGAACTGTCGGGCATGTACCCGACCGCCGCCGGCATCAAGCTGTTCATCGAACGCGCGTTCAACGAGAAAATCGCGATGCTGTTCGCGACGCTCTACATCACGGTAGCGATTTCCGTCGTCGGTGCCGAGACCTTCGTCCTGGCCAACGTTTTGCACGACGGTACCGGAATTACCGCCGTGCCTCCCTGGGCTTGGGGCATGACCTTCTTGCTCCTCGTTCTCGCTCTCAACATTCGCGGGATTCGCATCGCCGGCACCTTTCAAGACGTCTTGGCCTACTCGATGTTCGCCTTTCTCATCGGCTCGTCGCTCTACGCGATGGCGGTTTCGCCGGCGCCGGTTCAGACTCCGGCGTCGGTCGGCGATCCGGCCAGCCTGGTCGAAGCAATTGCCGTCGGTGTCTTTCTCTACGTCGGCTTCGAGTGGGTCACCCCGCTGGCCGAAGAAGTCACCGACCAACGGCTGATCGCGCGCGGGCTGTTTCTCACCGTGGGCGTCCTGTTCGTAACCTACGCCTTGTTCAACGCCGGCCTGACGATGACGATGGCGCCGGCGATTCAAGCCGATCCCGGCAATCCCGCGTACGCCCGTCTGATCGATGCGGCCGTTGCCAAGGGCGCGCTGCCGGCGGCCGTCGATCGCGCAGCCCTCACCTACGACCAGGCCAAGCAGGCCTTCGGTACTTCGGTCACGCCGCACGTGCTGCTGTACGAGAAGCTCTTCGGCTCCTGGGGCATCGCCGTGATCGTGTTGATGAGCCTGATCGCCTCGGTCACGTCGTTCAACGCCGGAACGATTACCGCTTCGCGTTACGTTTACGCACTGGCACGCGACGGCAGCATGCCCAAGATTTTTGCGCGCATCAGTATCCGCTACGCCACGCCCTATACGGCGCTGATCGGGCTTTCGGCGATGTGCTTGCTAATCAGCATCACGGTCTTCGTTTCGGAACACTTCGTGCCGGAGAGTTATGAAGTGTTCATCTATCTCGGCGCTTTCGTCGAATGCATGATCTACACGGTGATGGCCTGCTCGGTGATGACGTTGCGCCGTCGCCGTCCCGAGGAGGAACGGCCGTACCGCGTTCCCGGCGGTGATCTGATCCCTGCGATCGTCGCCGTGTTCTTCAGCTTGTTGATGCTTGCGATCGTAGTGCAGGAACCGATTGTCGGCCTCGTCGTACTTTCGGTCGGCGGCGCTAGCGCCTATTACGGTTGGAAAGTCGTTCCGGCGATGCGCGCGCGGGCGCACGCCGCGCGCAAGCAACGCGCGCGGCGCCGGCCGGTCAAATCTTGACCTGACGTCCGAGTTCGATCACCTGGTTGGTCGGAATCCCGAGATGCAGGATTGCTTCACGTTGCGTCCGCAGCATGAAGGAGAATAAGCGTTTGCGCCAGCTCGACATGCTGCGGTCCGGTCCGCGCACGATCGTCTCGCGGCCGAGAAAGTACGTCGTTTCGACCGGACGGAAGACTTTCCCCCCGCCGAGCGCTTGGCGCAAGATTGCCGGTACCGACGGCTGCTCCATGAAACCGTAGTGTGCGACGATGCGGGCGATGCCTTCCTCGAAGTACTCTACGTCAAAACGCTCGGAGTCGACGACGCGTGGGGTATCTGCCGTCTCAATCGTCAGGACAATGATCTGCTCGTGCGCGATCTTGTTGTGCTTGATGTTGTGCAGCAGCACCTGGGGGGTTTTCGACGAGTCGGAAACCAGAAAGACGGCGGTACCGGGAACGCGTGTGACCGGGTGCTGTTTGAGGTCCGACACGAAGTAGTCGAGCTGCGGCAGGCCCTTTTGCAGGCGTTCGACGAGCAACTTACGGCCACGCCGCCAGGTGGACATGAGCGTAAAGACGACGCCTGCGACCAGTAGGGGAAACCAACCGCCGATGAAGATCTTGGCCATGTTGGCGCCGAAGAAGGCAAGATCGACTGCCAGCAGTCCGATGCAGATCAGGCCGGCGCGAAGCAGACTCCAGTTCCAGCGGCGCCGCGCACAGAAGAAAGTCAGAATCGTTGTGATGACCATCGTCGTGGTGACGGCCACGCCGTAGGCGCCCGACAGGTTGGTCGAGGAGCCGAAGCCGACGACGGCAGCCAGGGTCATCGCCAGCAAGGCGCCGTTGACCAGGGGAACGTACACCTGGCCGACCTGATGCGACGAGGTGTGGCGGATTTCCACGCGCGGAAAGAACCCGAGCTGAACGGCCTGGCGCGTGAGCGAGAACGCGCCGGAGATCACCGCTTGCGACGCGATCACGGTGGCCACGGTCGCCAAGACGACCAAGGGATAGAGGCTCCAGGCCGGAGCCATCAGATAAAAAGGGTTGCGCGCCGCTTCCGGGTGCTCGAGGAGTAGCGCTCCTTGACCGAAGTAGTTGATGACCAATGCCGGCAGCACAACGGCGAACCACGCCAGGCGGATCGGGCGCAGGCCGAAATGCCCCATATCGGCGTACAGGGCCTCGCCGCCGGTGACAACCAAGAACACCGCGCCCAGGACCAAGAATCCCTCGGTGCCGCTGCGAGCGAAGAACGCGACCGCCGGCAGTGGGCTGAGGGCGGCGACGACGCTCGGGTTCTCGGCAATGTGCGGCAGGCCGAGCGCGGCGAGACAAACGAACCAGATCAGGGTGACCGGGCCGAAGGCCGTGCCGACGCGGCCGGTTCCTTGTCGTTGGATAGCAAACAACAAGATGAGGATGCTTACGGAAATTGGAACGACATAAGCGCCGAACACTGGCGTGGCGACTTCGAGTCCCTCAACCGCACTCAGTACCGAAATCGCCGGCGTGATGACGCCGTCGCCGTAGAGCAGGGTTGCACCGAACACGCCAATCGCCATCAATGCACGGCGAAAGCGGTCGCTGCGTTTTCGCCCGGAGACGACCAGGGTCATCAAGGCGAGGATGCCGCCTTCTCCTTTGTTGTCGGCGCGCATGACGAGCAGCAGGTACTTGAGCGAGATGACGATGATCAGCGACCAGAAGATGAGCGAGAGGACGCCAATCACGTTTTCTGGCGTGACGGCGAGGCCGCCCACCGTCGCAAAGCATTCGCGGAAGGCGTAGAGCGGGCTCGTGCCGATGTCGCCGTAGACCACGCCGAGGGCGGTCAGAGCGAGAACCGTGAGGCCTTGGCTCGGCGCTTGCGCCGGAACCGGCTCGGTGTCGGGACTGGCGTCTTGTCCTGCCATCAGGACAGCTCCACGCGGCCGTCGCCCGAGAGCCGCAGCCGACGGCCGCAGAGTTCCTCGCGCGTTCCCAGCTCGGCAAGTGCCGCGTCTTCGCAACGGACCAGCGCGCGGCGCTTGTCCGGCAAGTCGCAGAGCAGAACGGTGCTGACCGGCGTGTCGCCGTCGAACAGGACGGTGTACGTCGCAACCGCAGCCGGACCTTCGGCTCCGATTGCCAAGGCGACGCGCTGCGTGTCGCGGGCTGTTGCTTCCGTGACATCGTCGAAGGAAAAGGGCTGCGCGCCCGGCCGAGTCGACCAAAGACTGACGCCCTGCTTTGTCAGCATGCCGCTAACCGCGGTGACCATTCCCACGCTTTGCGGATCTGCCCGCAGCACTTCGACCATCCGCGCGATCCCCTGGAATACGAAGTTGTTGAGCGGACCGCCGGCAAAGGCCATGCCGCCGGTGACCGTCAGCTGGCGTTGCAAGTCGATTCCAATCTCTCTCGCCTGCAGGCGTACGGCAATCGGAAAACAGCTGTAGATCTCGAGATGCTTGACGTCGTCGATCGTCTTGCCGGCGCTAGCGAGTACGGCCTTTGCGGCGTGGGCATATCCCGGCAGACGGTGCACCCGGCGACGCTCGCTTACCGGAACCATGTGATTGGCATCGGCGACTGCGAGAGGAAACACCATGCGATCTTCCCGAACGCCGAGTGCGCGCGCGGTCTCGAGCGAACACAGGATGAGCCCGGCCGCTTGATCGACGTTCCACTGGGAGGTGTGCAGCTTGGTGTAAGGAAAGGCGAGCATGCGGTTTGAGGGAGAGGCGTCGCGTATGTCGTTGACCGAGACCGGCTTGCGGTTCCACGCGTGCGGATTGTCGGCGGCCACTTGGCTCATCCGTGCCCACAATTCGGCGACTTCTTGGCGGTGCTCTTGCAGTGTCTTGCCTTCGGCGGCGCGAAGGGCGTTTTCGATCATGGCGTACTGTGTGACCGGCATTGCCAAACCGCAACGCAGTTCCTGTTCGCTTACGATGTCCCCCTCGGGGCGTAGCACCGAATCCGGCGTGACTCCCTGTTGCCGGGTGAGTGGCGCTTCGAGGCCCGCGAGTTTGGCGCGACGGGCTCGATCCTTCGCTTCGCCGCCGCTGAGCAGGACCACATCGGCACGGCCGGCGGCGATATCGGCGGCCGCGCGACCGAGCAATGTCGTTTGCAGAACGCCGATTTCGGCGATCTCGGTCTTTGCACGAGCGGCGCCGATGCGCTCGGCGATTAGGCGACAGGGATCCGAGTAGTCCCATATTCCTCGCGGCGCTCGAATCGAATCGGCGCGTTCGAGCAGAGCGCGGTTGCCGGCATCCTCGGCGGCGCGCTCGAGGGCCGCGGTCATCAATCGGACGGGTTCGAGCGCCGCTTGCGGGTCTTCCTCACGTTGCTGTACTGCGGCGGCGCCAACGAGAACCGGGATACGGGAGGTGCTGGTCACTGCCGATTGTTTATCGCCGCGGGAAGTCCCAGTCCAGGGCGGGTCGCTCGCGCCGACATTGCACCGAGAGCGACGTTTTGTATACATTTGGTCGTTGCCGCGCTTGTCAAGCGCGGCGCGAGAGGAGCCGCATGCATACCAAACTCTGTGAACAACTGGGAATCGAGTTTCCGATCTTTGCTTTTACACACTGCCGCGACGTCGTCGCGGCGGTCAGCCGCGCCGGAGGCTTCGGCGTACTCGGCGCGGTCGGGTTCAGCGCCGAGCAACTCGAAGTCGAGCTTGCCTGGATTGACGAGCACGTCGGCGACAAACCCTACGGCATCGACACCGTCATCCCTCGGAAGTATGAGGGGATGGGCGAACTCGATCCCGACAAGCTCGAGGCGATGCTGCATGCTTCCGTGCCCGACGAGCACCGCAAGTTTGTCGCCGATCTACTGGCCGAACACGGAGTGCCCGAAATTCCGGCCGACGAGAGGCCGCCCGAACTCATCGGCTGGACCGCGGCAACCGGTAAGCCGCAGGTAGACATTGC